>JAGAIH010000354.1 GCA_017626655.1 Clostridia bacterium
ATACCTCCGGTTTCCTTGCATTTTTTATCTTCCTTCACAAAATAACAAAGCCTATCCCATGTTTGAGATAGACTTTGTCAGTAATCTGAGCTCTCCCAGAGGGAGAGCCTTTTTTCGTTTTTCTTAACTTAATGGTATTGTCGGTATAGTTCGGATCGTTTTTCATATTCCGTAAACCGTAATTCTCCCAATTTTCAATGATATATCATCACTATGAGAGCCTGTGCGCCTCGACAGATCATAGGAAAAACATAGAAAAAGGAGAATAACCATGCGAAACGAAACCTGTGCCGAATGCGGCCGCGTCCTGCTTGAGGAGGAGGCCACCGAGTTTGAGGGGAGAGTCTACTGCCCCGAATGCCTGGACAGCTTGACTACCTTCTGCCGCTACTGCGGCGACCGCATCTTCCGCGACGACAACGAGGGGTCCGGCGATACGCCCCTTTGCTATGGGTGCTACGAAAACTACTACACCCACTGTGGCCGTTGCGGTGAGCTCATCCACAACGACCGCGCCTACTACATGGACGATCTGGACGACGTTCCCTACTGTGAGCATTGCTACCACATCCTGTACTGCGAGCCCATCCACCACTACCACTACGTGCCCGAGTTCCACTTCTTCGGTTCCGGAAAACGCTACTTCGGTGTGGAGCTGGAGATCGACAAGGGCGGTGAGGACAAGGACAACGCCAAGGAGATCCTGGACGTTGGCAATGCCGAGTCCGAGCATGACCGCATCTACTGTAAGCACGACGGTTCTCTGGTGGACGGTTTTGAGATCGTCACTCACCCCATGACCTTGGAGTACCACGAATCCCAGATGCCGTGGGTGGGTATCTGTTCCAAGGCGCGGAAGCTGGGGTACTATTCCCACCAGACCGATACCTGTGGGTTGCATATCCACGTCAATCGGGACTCACTGGGAGACACCAATACCCAGCAGGAGGCGGTGATCGGGCGGATCATTTATCTGGTGGAGCGCTACTGGAACGAGCTGCTGATCTTCTCCCGCAGAACCGAGTATCAGCTCACCCGTTGGGCCTGTCGGTACGGCTACAAGGATCAGCCCAAGGAGATGCTGGAGCACGTCAAGAAGGGGAGGAGCAGTCGCTACACCTGCGTGAACCTGACCAATGAAGAGACCATTGAGTTCCGCATCTTCAAGGGAACTTTGAAATCGAATACAATCATAGCCACGTTGCAACTGGTGAATCACCTGTGCGACGTGGCTTACTTTTTGTCTGACGAGGAGGCGCGGAACCTATCCTGGAGCCGCTTCGTGGCCTCGGCGGACGGGAATGAGCTGATCCGTTACCTCAAGGAGCGGCGGCTGTATCTCAACGATCCTGTGGATGCGGAGGAGGATGCGTGATGTGTTGTCTGTTCGGGATTCTGGATCATCATGCTTCCCTGTCGGTTCAGCAGCGCACCAAGCTACTCTCGGTGTTGGCCACTCAGAGCGAGGTACGGGGGCGGGACACTACGGGGATCGCCTACAACTCGGGCGGTCAGCTTCGGATCTTCAAGAGAGCCAAGGCGGCTCACGAGTTGCGGTTTCATCTTCCTCATGATGCCACCTGTCTTATGGGTCATACCCGTATGGCTACGCAAGGGGATGAGAAGATGAACTATAACAATCATCCCTTCCCCGGCACCGCCGGCGGTAGTTCATTTGCTTTGGCGCACAACGGTGTGATTCACAATGACCACACCTTGCGTGCCGAGCAGGGTCTTCCCCAGACGGTAGTGGAGACCGACAGCTACATCGCCGTCCAGCTTCTGGAGCGGGAGGGGGCGGTGGATTGCTCCTCTTTGGCTCGGGTGGCCGAGTTACTCCAAGGAACCGTGGCTCTGTCGGTTCTGGATGGAGAAAACAACTGCTATCTGGTCAAGGGGAACAATCCGCTGTGCGTGTACCACTGGCGGAAGGCGGGGCTGTTCGTGTATGCCTCCACCGAGCAGATCCTGTTGGAGACCTTCCGAATCTTTACGGTTCCCTTCGGTCAGCCTGAAACCGTGAAATTGGCCGATGGAGACATTTTGAAGATAGACCCAATAGGGAGATACTCCAAGTCTACCTTTGACACAAAAAACCTTTCGGTCCCTTCCCACACCTACCACAACTGGCCGCCCTACGCGCGGTTTTCTATTTGCGGTTCCGGCTCAGAGACCCACGATCCTTACGTTTCCGCGCTGAAATCGGTGGCGCACTGGTTCGGGTTCTCGGGGGACGATGTGGAGATGATGCTGGCAGATGGGTTTACCCTGGAGGAGATCGAGGAGATGTTTTACGATGGGTATTACTGATCTGTGCCGCTGTGTCGGTATCGGGGTGAAAACTTTTGTCAGTGAAATGACACCCAAAAGCGGATTCCCAATAGAGTTCCCGTCTCGGGTGGCATATGCCAAAAGGCGGAAAACGAGGCTATTGGGTCATGATTTCGCTATGCCATTGGGGTGTACCCTATCGGCACAAAAGAAAGGAGCATTACCGTGAAGATTGGCTACATTCGCATCAGCACCGCTGACCAGAACACCGCCAGGCAGGAGGTGCTGATGGAGGAGCTGGGGGTGGGGCAGGTCTTTATCGACCGCATGAGCGGTAAGTCCACCGACCGTCCCGAGCTGAAGCGCATGATGAATTTCGTGCGGGAGGGGGACGTGGTGATGGTGGAGTTCATCAGCCGCTTTGCCCGTAATACCCGCGACCTTCTGGAGCTGGTGGAGAAGCTCACCGCTAAGGGGGTGGAATTCGTCTCCAAAAAAGAAGCCATCGACACGACCACACCGACGGGCAAGTTCATGCTGACGGTGTTCGGGGCGGTGGCTGAGCTGGAGCGGGAGTACATTCTGCAACGGCAGAAGGAAGGGATCGCCATTGCCAAGGCCAACGGGGTCTACAAGGGCCGTAAGCCCATTGAAAGGCCCGATCTGCCCGCGGTGGTGGCTCTGTGGCGGGGTGGCAAGATCACCGCTACGGAGGCTATGAGACGGCTTGACATGAAGCCGAGTACATTTTACAGGAGAGTGAAACGCTTATGAAGATACTGGTTGTAGAGCCTTTGACGGCTCCTTATGAGAAAGAGATCGAGGGGGGCTTGGAGTCCATGCAGGCGGTGGTCGGCGGGTACATCCAGGCCATCTATCCCTTTGAGGATGACGAGCTGGCGCTGATCTGCAACGAAGAGGGGAAGCTGTTGGGGCTTCCCTTCAATCGCGCTTTGGTGGACGAGGTAGGACGGGTGTACGACGTGGTGGTCGGGCCTTTCTTCCTGTGTCGGGCGCCTGCTGATTCGGAGGACTTTGAAGGTTTGACCGAGAAGCAGGTGGAGTTTGGGAGGGAGAGGTTCAAGCGGTTGGAAGTGTTTACGGGGTTGCTGTAACAGTCCCCTCGCTGATTCTGTTCTCCAATACTTCCCTACACAAATAATCCGATTTCACCGTGGAATTCTCGGTTTAGCGCGATTTCACGGTGAAATTCAAAATCTCATCCATAAAAGCTTTGATTATCTGCAAAATCACGGGAAGGTGTCCATGCTTTCTCGGTTTTGATCCATAAAAATTGAAAGGAGGTGATTCTATGATCTGGGCTTTGGTCGGTTTCGTTCTGACGCTGGGAGCCATGATTACCATGGATCTGTTCGGTCGCAAGTTCAAGAGATCTCACGCCGCGTAAGGCGGTGCGAACGGAAAGGAGGTTTATATGTCCGTTTTGTCTAAGATCGCCGCGTCGCCGCTCTCCCTGCTCGCTGAGGGGGTGTTCCTTGGGATCGCTGTTTATATGGCGTTGACGGGGAGGGGGGATGGGGGTCCCCTGAGGGAGTCGGATGAGTAAACACTACTAAGGCAAATCATCTATTGATGCTCGAACGGTTCCCATATGGTGGATATTGATATCCATATACACCATAATCCACCGATTCTGTCGGTGGATTATGGTCTTAGTGGTTATTTATTTGCGCTTCCAGCGCCGCTTATAAATAAATCATTAATGTGAAACAACCATAGTCATTCGGCTGTCGCCGAATGACTATGGTTCTATATATAAATAAACTGAATAAACGCGCGCAGTGGCGCGCCTGATATTGACTACCAATTTTTCTTAACTATCGCATTCTCCAAACACTGATTTATCTACAGAACGGGGAGAAGAGTTGCTCAAAACATAGTCAATTCTTGATCCTCTTGAGATTGATTCGCAACCAGCATGCGATAGATACCATTTTTAGCTTTTCTCTGTTTCAATATCTAATAAAAATTCATATATTATTCTCAAATATCCTCAAAAAACCTCATATCCCGTGTTTTGTGGCAGATTTGTGGCATTTGTTTGCTGATTCAATTCTGTCATGAATGATTAATGTCCTGTCGTCAATCTAAAAAATCCTTTCTTATCAGTCAAAAACAAAGGATCCCCACAGATGTGAGGATCCTTCGGATATAAGATAAAAACTTATCTCTTGGAGTTTTAGCAATACCGTTTGTTATCGTGTAATATCGTTTGATATCGTAGCTTTATCGTGTGATTTCATGCGATATCGTGAATATCGTGAGTATCGTCGCATAAAGTGTTGCACCAAATTAGTACCAAAATCACACCAACGCTTAACGCCTATTTAGCTCGACAAATTGAAATTTGTTATACCTTTTTGATTGGATGCCTAATAACGGTTTTCCACTTGTCGGGAGCAACCTTTCTTGCATCGGACAGATAAATCTCATGATGCAATCTGCTTTTGCTGAAGTCGTTTGCATATCCGTTTTGCTCCAAGTAAGTATCCATCATGGCAACTATTGCGGGTTCATCATCAAAAGGACCAGCGTGCATAATTTGAACACACAGACCTTCTTCAATGGTCAAAAACTCTGCTGATGAGCAGTCCAGTTTTTTCTTTTTGGTTGCTGTTGCTACTGCCCATTCAAAATCTGTTTTAGACACAAAATCGGGCAGGCGGATTACAGAAATCCAGTTGAAGGTTGACTTGTCAGAGTAGTCCACACCATCAACATCATCTTGCCACCAAAAACCCTCGAGAGGTGGAACAACATACTCAAAGAATCCCTCGATTTTGTAATCTGTTTTATAACTCATCTTCACGGTGTATGCAACAGCATATAAAACACTAATTGCTTGCTGATATGCACCACCTTCTTCGTTCGGGTTGCCTTTACCTCTTACGGCAATATAATTTGCCTTTGGAACATTTACAATCTGTGGTTTGTTTTTAGGCATATAAAATTCTTTGTATTCTTTTTTGAAATCAAATGCCATAACTGCCTCCGTCAAATTGGAATTTGATTTATCGCTTCTTGTAAATCACAAGCTCTGGATTCTCTCCGTTTTCCTCGTAAGTACAGACGAGAAGGAAGTCCATGTTTGCTGCTATACCAAAGCATCTGCTGCCAAATTCGCTTTCGAGCTGACTACCGAGGTAGGTCTGCTTATCGTCAAGAAATTTGACTTTTTCTCCGTTAGGCAGAGTGTATTCCATATTGATAAATTCACCTGAAAGCACGTTCAGATGCTCTACCTTGGGCAACCCTTCGATATGTAAAAGCGTGTTAAATTCGTGAATCAACTGTGCCTTAAATTCTTTGAGCTTTTCTTTTCCACCGATTTCAACATATCGCTTCCAGATATCAAGGGTGTACTCACCGTCGGCATAGCACCATTTGCAGTATTCTTCATTAAAATTGCCATCGGTTTCACGGCTTGTGGTGCAATCTTCAAGCGGCATACCGCAACATTGGCATACTAACTCTCTTGGAGAGCCGAGAAGCGTGTTGATCGACACGTCAAACAATTTGGATAGGAGCTTGAGCGTATCTATATTCGGTATCGTTTCGCCTGTTTCCCAGCGAGACACCGCCTGTCTTGTCACAAATATCTTTTCGGCAAGTTCCTCTTGGGAAAGACCTTTTTTTGCTCTTAATTCGTAGATTATATCTTTTGTTTCCATAAAATCACCACCTGCATTTTTGTGGTTATATTATATCACAAACCGTCGGAGTTGACAAGCAACTGTCTGTTGCTGTCTGCTCGACAAATTCAAGTTTATCGATTAGTTAGATTATACCATAAAAACGGTGAAAAGTAAATAGGACGGCTCAATTCTTTACAAATTGAACCGCCCTGCGAAGAAACAAAAAGCCCTGCTGTAGCAGAGCTTTTTGTATATGCGATGAAAAATCAGCGCTTGGAGAACTGAGGAGCGCGACGAGCGGCCTTGAGACCGTACTTCTTTCTCTCCTTCAT
>JAGAIH010000355.1 GCA_017626655.1 Clostridia bacterium
GTTGCGGGAGATCTACAGGACCTTGATGAAAAACGGCTTTTTGTATACCATCGAAACGACGTGGACGGACACCGAGGCCATGCTCCGGGTGTTCCGTGAAACGGGAAAGACTCCGTGGAGCGGGCTTGGCTCGGATCACTGCGCCCCCACGTGGCGGGAGAGGTTTCTGCATACCGGCTTTGAGATCCTGAGCGAGGAAGTGTTCGAGTCCCGCACACTGACCGCTGACGATAATGAGTTGGGCGAGGCCTCGGAACAGTTGGGGATCGAGATCGGTGTGCTTTCCAAGGCGTATATTTTGAAAAAAGGATAGTATTGAATACAGGAGGAACATAAAATGGTCAAGCAATACAAATGCTACCGCTATAACGAGGAATGGCTACTGATCGAGATGGTCATGGATATCCCCTCCTCCGAGATCGACTGGATGAGCATCGCCGTTCCCAATGAGGAGCTGGACGAGGGGGGATTGGCAGTGCCCCTACATGGGGAGCAGTATCTGAACGCAGACGGCACCGAGAAGCTTTGTGAGGTCTACGACGAGCCCGAGGAGGACGCTTGTCCCTGCCGCGTGGCATTCTTCATTTACGATGACGATCTGCCTACCCTTCATACGTCTTACGGTGACTTCCCTCTCGACGAGAAGGAGGAATTGCCCGCAAGACTCAAGGAGATCATTGAGTTTGACGAGGAGGATTGACTCTGTAGCGTCAATGTCGTAGGGCGGGGGCAAGCCCCAGCCTTACATGGGTCTCAAGGGACCAATCCCCCCCAATTCAACAAAAATCACGGCCGTCCTCTTGACACAGGGCGGCCGTCATGCTATAATTAGGACAACGAAGTCGGGCCCCACACGCCCGGGAAAGGAATTCCCGAGAAGACCCCCTCGGGAAAGGAAAACACTATGGCAAACAAACTGAGAGTCGGTATCGTCGGCGCGGGCAACATCGCCACCTCCGCCCATCTGCCCTCCTATATGGAGCTGAAAGACATTGTCGAGGTGGTCGCCATCGCCGACATCGTCCCCGAGCGCGCTAAGGACGCCGCCGAGAAGTTCGGCATCCCCCACTACTTCGCATCCGTCGAGGAGCTTCTGGAGAACGTGGACGTGGACTACGTGGATATCTGCACCTGGACCGCCGCCCATGCCCCCGTGTGCATCGCCGCCGCCAAGGCCGGCAAGCACATCCTCTGCGAGAAGCCCCTGGCCGCTAACCTGGAGCAGGGCCTGGCCATGGAGAAGGCCGTCAAGGAGGCCGGCGTGCAGTTCATGCTGGCCGTGGTGACCCGCTACATGGCCGAGGCCATCAAGTGCCGCGAGCTGTACGAGGAGGGCGTGTTCGGTGAGATCTACACCGCCAAGTGCCGCTACGTTCGCCGCAGAGGCACCCCCAGCGGCTGGTTCACCGACAAGGAGCTGGCAGGCGGCGGCCCCGTCCTGGATATCGGCGTCCACGCCATCGACCGCACCTGGTATCTGATGGGCCGTCCCACCCCCATCACCTGCTCCGCCGAGACCTCCTACCGCATCGGCGACTTCCAGACCAAGGGCATCAACCGCTGGAGCCCCTTCGGTCAGGGCAAGGGCGTCTTCGACACCGAGGACTCCGCCATGGTGTTCTTCCGCTTTGAGGGCGGCAAGACCATGACCGCCGAGATCGCCTGGGCCATCAACGGTCAGGAGGCCAACGACGTGACCCTCTTCGGCAGTAAGGCCGGTTGTTCCTTCGATCCTCTCACGGTCTACGGCGAGAATGAGGAGGGATATCTTTCCGACGTCAAGCCCGAGGTGACCCCCAACAATATGTTCGTGGAGGAGCTTCGCCACTTCGTGGAGTGCCTGAACACCGGCAAGACCCCCGTCTCTCCCATGGAGGACGCCCTCACCGTCCAGAAGATGCTGGACGCCATCTACCGCAGCGCCGAGGCCCATGCCGAGGTCACCATCTGATCCCCAAAAAACCAATTCCCCCGACACGCCGCTTTGGGTGTCGGGGGATACTTTTCATGTTAAGAGAGTGAGGCTTATGCCTCGGGATTTTCGACCACGAATCTGTCCAGACGGGCAAACAGCTCCTCGGCCTTCTCGCCGTGATAGATCAGCTTCACGGGCTTGGTCAGGTCCAGGCTGAAGATGCCCAGCAGGGAGCGACCGTCCACCTTGTAGCGGCCGGACTCCAGATCCACCTCACCGTCAAAGGCCAGCAGGGTCTTGACCAGGGTGTAGACATCCTCGATGGTAACGAGCTTGATGTAAATAGACTTCATGATGATCTCCTTTCTGCCGAAAAACGGCATGGAACATCGGCTTTTTGTGGGTCGATGGGTTCAATGATCTGTGCAGGCTTCCTTTCAACCTGCGCCCATATTATAGTCCCAAAGCCTCAAAAAATCAAGAGCGAGAGTGGATGAAAATATC
Organism: Clostridia bacterium; assembly: GCA_017626655.1. Next base: position 2,420 of record JAGAIH010000355.1, read on the forward strand.
CAAAGTTATCCACAGATTTTTTGGCTTATTGCACAAAAACGAATATTCAGAATTGTATACAATGACTATCCCGATTGGGCGTCGCATCCTGAAAAAAGGAGCGAGTAAAGTGGTTTATGAATTGAATTCCCGTCCCGGATTTGTTGTCTTCACAACAAATTGCCAAAATCCCCTGCAAGAGAGGAAGGAAAAGCGGTACAAACTCACAGTTTTTTTGAACGGAGTGCCAAAACGCGGGGAAAACTCTTGACAAATATGGCGTTTTGCGGTATAATTAGTGTGTATGTCTGTACCCGTATGTACCGCGCTTTACGCGTTTGGGTACGGCAAGCGAAATCATTTACCGCAAGACCGAGGTACAAAGCGCCCCATCCCGCTGTCCGAGCCCTATGCCCGCGCGCCCCTGCCCCAGCCTTCCGACGGGAAGAAACAGGAGATAACCGTTATGTCTATGAGTTTTATCCACAAGCTGCCCATCCCCCAGGAGACCAAGGAGCGTTATCCCGTCTCCTCCGCGGCCGCCGCAGTCAAGGCTGCCGTTGACACTGAGATCGCCCGGGTCTTTACGGGTGAGTCCGAAAAGAAGGTGCTGGTCATCGGCCCCTGCTCGGCCGACAGCGAGGAGCCTGTGATCGAGTACGTCCGCCGTCTGCGCCTTTTGCAGGACAAGGTAGCCGATAAGCTGATCCTGATCCCCCGCATCTACACGGGTAAGCCCCGCACCACCGGCGAGGGCTACAAGGGCATGCTCCATCAGCCCGACCCCAACGACGCCCCCGATATGTATAAGGGTATTCTGGCCATCCGTGAGCTTCACAGCCGTGTGCTGACCGAGTTCGGTCTTCCCACCGCCGACGAGATGCTCTACCCCGCCAACTACCGCTACCTGGACGATCTTCTTTCCTACGTGGCCATCGGCGCCCGTTCGGTGGAGAACCAGGAGCATCGGCTTGTCTCCAGCGGCGTAGCCTGCCCCGTGGGTATGAAGAACCCCACCGGGGGAGATCTGTCGGTTATGATGAACGCCCTGACCGCGGCCCAGCAGTCTCACTCCTTCATCTTCCGCGGCTGGCAGGTGCAGACCACGGGTAACCCCCTGGCTCACGCCATCCTCCGCGGCTACGTCAACAAGCAGGGCCACAGCCTGCCCAACTACCACTACGAGGACCTGGCCCACCTGGTCGAGCTGTATGCCAAGAGCCCCAAGCTGGTCAACCCCGCCGTGGTGGTGGACACCAACCACGCCAATTCCGGCAAGAAGTACCTGGAGCAGCCCCGCATCTGCAAGGAGGTCCTCCATGCCTGCCGTCATAACGACGACATCAACCGCATGGTCAAGGGCTTCATGATTGAGAGCTACCTCATGGACGGCTCCCGCAAGGTCACCGAGGAGGGCTTCGGTAAGTCCATCACCGACCCCTGCCTGGGCTGGGAGAAGACCGAGCGCCTGGTGCTGGACGTGGCCGACCTGCTCTGATCCCCTCGGGGGGGATCCCCCTAAAAAGTCAAGCATAAACCTGAAATATAACCGAAAATGATGATGAAAGGCTTGGTTTGAAAATTATGTCTAAGAAAGTCATTGATGGCGAGCAGTTCCAGAAAATGGTGGCCTCCGCCGCGAATTCCCTGGACACTGAGAAGACCGAGATCAACAACCTGAACGTATTCCCCGTTCCCGACGGCGACACGGGCATCAATATGTCCCTGACCATGAAGCCCGCCCGCGAGATCCAGGTGGAGCCTGGCACCCTGGCCGAGGCCGCCTCCCGGGTGGCCAACCGTCTGCTCCGCGCCGCCCGCGGTAATTCGGGCGCCATCCTCTCCCTGTTCTTCCGCGGTATGTCCAAGTCCTTCGAGGGCCTGGAGACCGCCGACTCCGAGGATATCGCCAAGGCCATCCGCAGCGGTACCAACGAGGCCTACCGCGCCGTCAGCAAGCCCGCTGAGGGTACCATCCTGACCGTTATGCGGGGCACCGCCGAGATCGCCGAGGCTGAGTCCGAGCAGTTCAAGGGCAACCCCGAGGCCTTCTTCGAGCGCCTTCTGGAGGGTGCCGAGGAGGTCCTGGAGCAGACTCCCGAGATGCTCCCCGTCCTGAAGCAGGCCAACGTGGTGGATGCCGGCGGACAGGGCTTCGTCACCATGCTCAAGGGTATGCTGGCCTCTCTGAAGGGTCACGACGTGGCCGCCGTGGAGGGCTCCGACGACGAAACCAATGAGGGCGCCGATTTCGGTGAGTTCGATACCGATTCCATCACCTTCGCCTACTGCACCGAGTGCATCGTGGGCAAGTCCGACGAATTCCGCGGTGAGGGTACCGCCGAGGCCTTCAAGGAGTACATCTCTCCCCTGGGCGACAGCATGGTCTTCGTGGACGACGAGGAGATCATCAAGGTCCACATCCACACCAACGATCCCGGTATGGTGCTGTCCGAGGCCGTCAAGTACGGCGCTCTGGAGATGGTCAAGATCGAGAACATGAAGAAGCAGCACTCGGCCCTGACCTCGGCCGGTGAGAAGGCCGCCAAGGGCGAGATCGACGCGCCCGTGGACTACACCCCCGACAAGGACGTCGGCTTCGTGGCCGTCTGCCTGGGCGAGGGTACCGCCAAGATCTTCCGCGAGCTGGGCGTCCATGAGATCGTCACGGGCGGTCAGACCATGAACCCCTCCACCGATAACCTGCTGGACGCCATCCGCAAGACCCGCGGCCGCGAGGTCTTCGTCCTGCCCAACAACAAGAACATCATCATGGTGGCCAACCAGGCCGCCGCCATCATCGAGGCCGAGGTGGCCGAGGGCCTGATCCCCGAGCAGCGCGTCATCGTCCTGGAGACCCGCAGCGTTCCCGAGGGTATGTCGGCTATGCTGGCCTTCGATCCCGACTCTACCGCCGACGACAACGCCGCCGCCATGACCGAGACCTTTGGCATGGTCCACACCCTGTCGGTCACCCGCGCCGTGAAGGACGCCGCCATCGACGGCATCTCCATTAAGGCAGGCGAATACATGGGCCTGTGCGACCGCAAGATCGGCTACACCGGCACCGACTACGAGATCATCATCCTGGAGATGCTCCGCAACTTCCCCGACGCCTCCTTCGTGACCGTCCTCTACGGCGACGAGGTCACCGAGGAGAATGCCAACATCATCTTCGAGAAGATGAAGGCCGAGATGCCCAACGCCGAATTCAGTCTGCTCTTCGGCGGTCAGCCTCTCTACGATTTCGTGATTTCCGTTGAATAAGACCGCTTGGGGGGAGAGCCGTGAACGGTTCTTCCCCCTATGTGCTTTCATATGCAAATTGCAGTTAATAGGGGAGAGGCCTCCGGCGGCTTAGAACCTTTTTTGAAAACCTCCTCGCTACGCTCGGGGCAAATTCACCTACGGTGAAGTTTGCGAAAGGTTCTAAGAACTCCAAAAAACTATCAAAAAACACATCGATTGAGTTTTAGTTGCTGAGACCAAAATGTGTTGATGCAACTTGAAAGTTTCAGCTATACGAACCGAGAACCGTAACCGTCTTAGAAACCCCCGCGGGGGCCCCTCACCCCACTGCGTTATTTGGA
>JAGAIH010000356.1 GCA_017626655.1 Clostridia bacterium
CAGGGCGTTTTGGGGGTCACCGCCGAACAGACGGCAGAACTCCAGGGTCAGGGCGGGGCGGACCCGCTTGCCCCCCGCCAGGAGGGAGTAGCGGCAGGCCTCGTCCAGCACCGCGTCACAGCGGCTCCCGCCGTCATAGTAGGTCCCCAGCAGGGACTCTGCCAGAGCGGCATCCTCGGTCAGAATGGCCTTGGCCATAGCTTCAATCTGATTCATATCCATATCGGTCAATCCTCGGTGGAAGTAAAGGGTGCGGGCTTGATCTCCCCGTCGGGGGTGCGCTGGAGGATCATGACCCTCTGCTCAGCCTCGTCCAGCTCGCGGGACAGACGGCGTACCAGAGCGATGCCCTCCTCGTAGAGGGACAGGCTCTCGTCCAGGGAGACGGTATCCCCCTCCATGGTCTTGACGATGACCTCCAGACGGGCGATGGCCGCCTCAAAGGGGAGATCGGCGGGGGCTTGTATGGTTTTGGGTTCACTCATGAGAGGTGACCTCCTTGGTTCTTGATTGGGATTTCATATTGGGGGGTGTCGGATTGAAAAATCCAATAATGAATAATGAATGGTGAATAATGAAGAATGAATAATTGTGGACGGAAACCTCCGGTTTCCCTCATTTTGATTGAATTATGGAGAAATCCGAAGGATTTCAACCGAAATTATTCATTATTCATTATTCATTAGCCGCTCGCGGCGACTTCATTATTCATTAGCAGTTTAAGGCCTCATTCCCGTCCTTCCCCCGCAACCTCCTCCACCCTCACGCGGGCGGAGCCGTCGGCGAAGCGGAGGCTGACACGATCCCCCACCTTCAAATCGGCGGCGGCGGGGATGACGGTTCCCTCCTCGGTCTGCACCAGGGCGTAGCCGCGGCTCAGCACGGCCAGGGGGTTCAGCGCTCCCAAAGAGGCGGTGACCCGCTCCAGGGAACGGCGCTTGTTGCCCAGGTGGCGGGACACCGACAGGTTCAGCCGCTTCTCCAGAGCCGTGACCGATTCGCGGCGCAGGCGGTAGACTCCCTCGGGGGAGGTTAGGACCTTAGTCGCGGACAGGCGGTCCAATTGGGCGCGGTAACGCTTCAGTCTTGCGGTCTGGGCGGCGTTCAGGCGGGCGGTAAGGGACTGGACCCGGCGGGTGAGTTCTCCCTTGTCGGGCAAGGATAATTCGGCGGCGGCCGAGGGGGTGGCGGCGCGGAGATCGGCCACGAAATCGCAGATGGTGAAGTCCACCTCATGCCCCACGGCGGAGACCACGGGGATCTCGGAGGCGGCCACGGTTCTGGCCAGCCACTCGTCGTTGAAGCCCCACAGATCCTCGGCGGAGCCTCCTCCGCGGCCGATGATGATGAGGTCTACCCCCTGCTCGGGGTCGTCCCTCACGGCGTTGAAGTACTGGATGCCCCCCCGCAGATAAGCGGGTGCCTCGGCGCCCTGCACCAGGGAGGGGAATATGAGAATTTCGGTTGAGGGACAACGCTTTTTCGCCACCCGAATGATGTCGTGGACCGCCGCTCCCGAGGGGGAGGTGACCACGCCGATGCGCCTCGGATGGGCGGGCAGAGGCCGCTTGCGGGCGGGATCGAACAGTCCTTCCGCGCCCAATCTGGCCTTGAGTTGCTCAAAGGCCACCGCCAAGGCCCCCGCTCCGTCGGGGATCATGCGGTCGGCGATGAACTGGTACTGCCCTCGGGGGGGATAGGCAGACACCCGGCCGTGGGCTACCACCTTCATGCCGTTCTCGGGCTCGAACTCCATCCGCATCATGGAGCCGCGGAACATGACCGCCGAGATGACGCTGTCCGAGTCCTTGAGGGAAAAGTAGAAATGCCCCGAGGCGTAGAGCTTGCCTCCCGAGATCTCACCCTGTACCCACACGTCATTCAGGTTCGGGTTGCCCTCCAGGAGCATTTTGATATACTCGTTGAGTTGGCTGACGCTGAAGGCGTCGGGGCGGTTCATTGACTCCATGGGGGACTCCTTTCGGAGAAAAATGGGACTGGCGAGGGCGGCGGTCGGACGGCTCTCCCAGGGGCAAAGGCCCTATGGCAAATTGCACAAGCGGCCTTCCGCAGGAGCAATTACACCCAAACGGTTGTGTTCAAAACAGGCCAAAACGCCCCGAATTTGCAGGTTTTCGCGGAGTTTTCTTTTTGGCAAGGTTGACCGCTTGCCACCGTTGTGCAACATGACGAAGGAGCTTCGGCGGCGGGGGCGAGTCCCCTTCCTGCGGAGGTTATCGGGACGCCAACGCGGCGAGGATGGCGGTTCCCGCGGCGTTATCGGCAGAGAAAGCAGGCTCGGAGAAGTAGACTTTCCAGCCCGCGCCCTTGGTGAGGATGGGTCGGATGAACTTGTTGCTCATGACACCTCCCGCGTAGACCGCGGGGAGGGGCTTCTCACCTGTTTCTGCACGCATGGCCTGGAGCTGGTCGGTCATTTTCCGCAGGGACCTGCCGATAGTGGTCAGGGTATAGGCGGCCACAAGGGCGGGGTCTGCCGTCTGCTTCCAGAGCGCGGCGGCCTGGTTCTCCAGGCCCGACAGGTGGCAGATGCCGTCCTTCACCGAGGTCTTGATCTGGGGGAGGGGCTTGGTGTTCTGTACCGCCAGCTCCTCCAGGGCCTTACCGCAGGGGAAGTCCAGACCCATCATGACGCCCACGCGGTCAATAACCTGACCCGCGTGGAGGTCGGCTCCGTAGCCTACGATCTCCACGTCAAATCCCCCCTCGCGGGGATGGGCCACCACGGCTTCGGTGGTACCGCCCGACACGTGGAAGGCGAGGAAGTCATCGGTGAGGAGCTTGCCCTCGGACAAAGCGCCCGAGGAGTAGAGGGCGGCCATGATGTGACCGCTCTGGTGGGAGAATCGATACACCTCTGTGCCGCTTCCCGCCGCGAAGGACTCAGCGGCGATGATGCCGGTGAGGAAGCAGGGCATATAGGAATCGGCGGCGTCACGGGGGGTGGCGGACACGCCCACGGCGGCGATTTGGTAGTTCCCTTCCTCCAGGATGCTCCGCAGGTCGCGGACGACGGTGGGGAGGTTCTTGACGTGGGCGAAGACCGCGTCGCTCTGGCGCAGGCCGCGGGCGCCCTCGGCGACGGGGAGGGGGCATTTGCAGTTGGCGATGACGGTGATCTCACCGTCCCCGTCGGTGGTACAGGCCGCCGCCGAGGTGGTGTAGTTGCTGGTGTCAAAGCCCACCCAGCAGGGGCGGGTATTTTGGTTGTCGGACATGACTTATTCGGCGTCGGCGGGGGCCTCGGAGGTCTCCTCGGCAGTATCCTCGACGGTCAGCTCGATCTCCACAACGGGATCGGTGTCAGGCTCCTCCAAAGGGAGCATCTCCTCCACGGGGAGCTCGGCGGTCTCGGCCTCGGCGGGGGCGGCCTCGGCGGGAGCAGTCTCCACAGCGGGCAGGACGCCGCCGTTCTCCTCCAGCTCCTTCTTGATGGCGTTCAGCACGCCGTTGATGAAGGCGCGGGCCTTAGGGTCGTCGTACTTCTTGGCCAGCTCCACGGCCTCGTTGATGGCGATGGGGGCGGGGATCTTCTCGGCGAAGACCACCTCGTAGGTACCCAGGCGCAGGACGGCGCGGGAGACGCGGGAGAGGCGGTCGGTGCGCCAGCCTCTGGCGTGGCGGCTGAGGAGGGCGTCGATCTCGGCCAGATGCTCCATGATGCCGAAATACTCCTTGCGGATGTAGCGGTCCTTGGTATCCACGTCGCGGGCCTCGGCGGCGCGGGTAAAGATGGCCTCGGGAGCCTCGTCCTCGTGGTACTCGGTCTCAAAGAGGAGGGCCAGGACGGCCTCACGGGCGGCCCGTCTCTGCTCGCGGGCGGCTTCGGCGCTCTTCTTGGAGCGGGCGGCGGCGTGGTAGTTCTTCTGATTCTCTGCCATGGTATGTGTCCTTTCGTAGGCGGATACGTATTTTCAATGATCTTGGGGTACGCATAGTATATCAGTATTATTATACTGCATTTCGGGGGAAAAGTCAACATATAAAATGTATAAATACAGGGGGAATGTATATTTATTTTTGTGATCCGCCGTGTTTTGTGACTTTGTCACCGAGAGACCGATCCCCTCTTGACAAACCATCCCTCATGGTGTATAATAAAAATACCCCGTGGGGGTATTCCAAAAAGGAGACACTATATGGATACAGATATGACCTGCCCCTGCCACAAGACCAAGCACCGCACCGAGGAGGAGATCCGCACGCTGACCAATCGGCTGTCCCGCATCGAGGGGCAGGTGCGGGGGATCCGCGGGATGGTGGAGTCCGACGCTTACTGCGTGGACATTCTGACCCAGGTGACCGCCGTCACCGCCGCTCTGAACGCCTTCAGCCGTGAGCTTTTGGCCGAGCATATCCGCACCTGCGTCGCCCATGACCTGAAGGAGGGAAAGGACGGAACGGTGGAGGAGCTGGTGGAGACGGTGAAGAAAATGATGAAGTAAAATTGCAGTTTATAGGTCTGCTGTCTGACGGAAGAAGCGGTTGAGGCGTAACCCTCATCCGCCTCCCGCCGCAGGAGCTGGTCGGCACCTTCCCCCGCGGGGAAGGCAAGGCTTTTCATGTTTTCTGTTATTCAAAAACATATATATATCAGTACGTTTTTAGTTTTGAGAGAACGAGAAACACACTACGAAAGCCTTCCCTTGTGAGGGAAGGTGTCCTCCGAGCAAGCTCGGCGCGCAGGCGTGACGGATGAGTAGCCACCCTACCCAATTTTGATCTGTTCCGTCAGACCGACAAACCCAAATTTGAAGAAAGGAACCAACATGAAGCAATATACTGTAACCGGCATGACCTGCGCCGCCTGTCAGGCGCGGGTGGAGAAGGCGGTGAGGGCGGTGCCCGGGGTGGAGTCCTGCGCCGTCAGCCTTTTGACCAACTCCATGGGCGTGGAGGGTACTGCTGCCGAGGAGGCCGTCGTCAAGGCGGTGACAGACGCGGGGTACGGGGCTTCCCCCAAGGGCGAGGGGGGCGGCTCCTCCTCCAAAAAGCCCGCCGAGGATGCTTTGGCGGACAGGGAGACGCCTGTTCTGCTCCATCGCTTGATCTGGTCGGTGGGGTTCGTGGCGATCCTCATGTACGTGTCCATGGGACACATCATGTGGGGGTGGCCTCTGCCTGCCGTCATTGCAGAGAATCCTATGGCCATCGGACTGATCCAGATGATCTTGGCCGCTGTGGTCATGGTCATCAATCAGAAGTTTTTTGTCAATGGCGTGAAGGGCGTTCTGCACCTATCCCCCAACATGGATACCCTGGTGGCCCTGGGGTCGGGGGCGTCCTTCGTGTACAGTACGGCTGTGCTGTTCCTCATGTCCCACGATCTGGTGGCGGGGAATACGGCGGGGGCGTTCCACCGTCTCCACGGGCTGTACTTTGAGTCCGCCGCCATGATCCTGGCTCTCATCACGGTGGGCAAGCTCCTGGAGGCCCGGGCGAAGGGCAAGACCACCAATGCCTTGAAGAGCCTCATGAGCCTGGCACCCGACACCGCTACGGTCCTGCGGGAGGGCGTTGAGGTGGAGATCCCTGCCTCCGAGGTAAGGAAGGGTGACCGCTTCGTGGTGCGGCCCGGTGAGCGCATCCCCGTGGACGGCGTGGTGCTGGAGGGGACCAGCGCGGTGAACGAGTCGGCCTTGACGGGGGAGAGCATTCCTGTGGACAAGGTTGTGGGGGACGGTGTCTCCGCCGCTACCGTGAATCAGTCGGGGCATCTGGTCTGCGAGGCCACCCGTGTGGGGGAGGACACCACTCTGTCCAAGATCATTCAGATGGTCAGCGACGCCGCCGCCACCAAGGCTCCCATCGCCAAGATCGCCGATAAGGTGTCGGGGGTATTCGTGCCTGTGGTCATCTCCATCGCGGTGGTGGCCTTCACCGCCTGGCTGATCGCGGGGGAGAGCGTGGGCTTCGCCATCGCCCGCGGGATCTCGGTGCTGGTGATCTCCTGCCCCTGCGCCTTAGGGTTGGCGACCCCCGTGGCCATCATGGTGGGCAACGGCATGGGCGCGAAAAACGGCATTCTGTTCAAGACCGCCGTCTCTCTGGAGAATGCGGGGCGGGTGGATACCGTGGTGCTGGACAAGACGGGAACCGTGACCGAGGGCAAGCCCCGGGTGACCGATATCCGCCTGGAGGGGGACGAGACCGCCGCCCTGCGGGCCATCTACTCCCTGGAGATCATGAGCGAGCATCCCCTGTCCGCCGCCATCGTGGAGCATGCCCGTGAAACGGGGCTGACCGCTCTGCCCGTGACCGGCTTCCAGGCTCTGCCCGGGCGGGGCTTGGAGGGCTTTGTGGAGGGACGTATGATCCGAGGAGGCAACCGCGATCTGATCCAAGGCTATACGGCCATCCCCGCCGCCGCTCTGGCTGCCGCCGAAGGGTTTGCGGGGGCGGGTAAGACCCCTCTGTTCTTCTGCGCTGACAAGGAGTTTTTGGGTGTGATCGCCGTGGCGGACACCGTGAAGGAGGACTCTGCCGCCGCCATTGGCGAGATGAAGCGGCTGGGGCTTCGGGTGGTCATGCTGACGGGTGACAACCAAAAGACCGCCGCCGCCATCGCCCGCGAGGCGGGGATCGACGCGAGCAACGTGATCGCGGGGGTGCTTCCCGACGGCAAGGAGGAAGTGATCCGCGACCTGCAAAGAGACGGCAAGGTTGCCATGGTGGGGGACGGCATCAACGACGCGCCCGCCCTGGTCCAGGCCGACGTGGGCCTTGCCATCGGGGCGGGGACCGACGTGGCCATCGAGTCCGCCGACGTGGTGCTGATGAAAAGCGACCTGCG
>JAGAIH010000357.1 GCA_017626655.1 Clostridia bacterium
CTGAGACCAAAATGTGTTGATGCAACTTGAAAGTTTCAGCTATACGAACCGAGAACCGTAACCGTCTTAGAAACCCCCGCGGGGGCCCCTCACCCCACTGCGTTATTTGGAGAGCGAGGAGTACGGGGAAACGGATGCACCGATAAACCCAAATTTAAAACACAAAAGGAGCTCTACCATGACCATCGAAACCCTCCTTCAAAACCACTCCGCCCTGACTGCCTGTCGGGACGCCATCGAGTCCGCTCGCGATCTGTTGATCGACACCTACCGCGCGGGGGGCAAGCTCCTGCTCTGCGGCAACGGCGGCTCGGCGGCGGACTGCGATCATATCGCCGGAGAATTACTCAAGGGATTTCTGTCCCACCGTCCCCTGTCCGAGGAGGACTGCATGGCCCTGGCCGACACCCTTCCCGACGGGGAGGCTGACCCCGACCTCTACCTCCTGGCGGGTCAGCTTCAAGGGGGACTGCCCGCCGTCTCCCTCCCCGCCCAGACAGCGGCGGTGACGGCGGTGTGCAACGACACCGACCCCGCCTTGATCTTTGCCCAGCTGGTCTGGGCCCTGGGACGAGCGGGGGACACCCTGGTCTGTCTCTCCACCTCGGGCAATTCCCGCAACGTGGTCCTGGCCGCCAAAGCCGCCCGCGCCAAGGGCATGGCTGTACTGGCTCTTACGGGTGAAAACGATTCCAGGCTCTCGGAACTGGCCGACGTGACGGTGCAGGTCCCCGCCGCCGACACCTACCGCGTCCAGGAGTACCACCTCCCCGTGTACCACTACCTCTGCGCGGCTGTGGAGGAGGCTTTTTTCGGGTAAGATCCCACTTTTTCAGTATACCGTAACCACCATATAACCCATTGATACAGAAAGGAAATTCAAATTATGAACACCCAATTCCGCTACACCGCTCCCGCCGGCGAAAAGCCTCTGGAGAACCTTGTCTCCGACGGCGGCTACACCTCCATCTTCCGCACCGTCGCCTGCGTGGGCGACAGCCTGTCCTCGGGTGAGTTCGAGACCTTCGACCCCGAAAAGAACGAGCGCCACTACTACGATATGTTCGACTACTCCTGGGGCCAGTTCATCGCCCGCATGGCAGGGCTGACCGCCTACAATTTCTCCCGCGGCGGCATGACCGCGTCGGAGTACTGCGACTCCTACGCCGCCGCCAAGGATTGGTGGAATCCCGCCTACAAGGCCCAGGCCTACATCATCGCCCTGGGTGTCAACGACCTCATCGGCGCCCGCCAGCCTCTGGGTGAGATGAGCGACATCAACCCCGAGGATCCCACGCAGAACGCCAAGACCTTCACCGGCTACTACGCCCGCATCATCCAGCAGTACAAGGCCATTCAGCCCGACGCCAAGTTCTTCCTGGTGACCATGCCCCGCTCGGCCGCCTGGGAGCATGACGATTTCACCCGTAACGCGGGAGACGCCCACGCCGCCCGTCTCCACGAGCTGGCCGCCTACTTTGAGAACACCTACGTCCTGGACCTCCGCGCCTACGCCCCCGAGCATGACGCCGCCTTCGCCGAGCTGTTCTACCTCCACGGCCACATGAGCCCCATGGGCTACCGCCTCACCGCCGAGCAGATGTGCTCCTACATCGACTACATCATCCGCCACAACCCCAGAGACTTCGTGGGCGTCCCCTTCATCGGTAACGAGATCCCCATGCTCTGCTGATCGGGGAAACGAGCCTCCGGCGGCTCAAGGGACTTTTGGAAATAGCGGTGCAAGCACCGCGACAAATTTGCCGTAGAGGCAAATTTGAGAGTCCCTTGAGAATCCCCAAAACCTTCAAAAAAAGTATTCTATATCAAGAAGGAAAAGGCCATGAACCAATATCGCTACGCCGCCCCCGCCGACGAGAAGCCTCTGGATATCTTCCCCGCAAACGGCGGCTATACCTCCATCTTCCGCACCATCGCCTGCGTAGGCGACAGCCTGTCCTCGGGTGAGTTCCAGCTCTATTACCCCGAGACCGACACCAACAGCTACCACGACATGTTCGAGTATTCCTGGGGGCAGTTCATGGCCCGCATGGCGGGGGTCAAGGTCTACAACTTCTCCCGCGGGGGCATGACCGCCTCGGAATACTGCGACTCCTACGCCTCCGCCATGAACTGGTGGGATCCCGCGCTGAAGGCCCGGGCCTATATCATCGCTCTGGGGGTCAACGACCTCATCAACCAGGGTCAGCCCCTGGGCGAGATGAGCGATATCCACCCCACCGATCCCGCGCAGAACGAAAGGACCTTCACCGGCTACTACGCCCGCGTGATTAGGCAGTACAAGGCCATCGCTCCCGACGCCAAGTTCTTTTTGGTGACCATGCCCCGCCAGATCCTCTACGAGTCCCGCCCCGGCAAGACCGAGGTCTGCGACGCCCACGCCGCCCGTCTCCACGAGCTGGCCGCCTACTTTGACAACACCTACGTCATCGACCTCCGTCGGTACGCCCCGGCCCACGACGCGGAGTTTGTCCGCACGTTCTACCTCAACGGCCACATGAACCCCATGGGCTACCGCCTCACCGCCGAGCAGGTCTGTGCGTATATGGACTTCATTATCCGTCATAATCCGCGGGACTTCGTGAACGTGCCGTTTATTGGGAACGAAGTGCCTATGCTGTGCTGATCGGGAAAATTTTTCGTTTTTTTTGAGTTTTCTGTAATATTGGGAATTTTTCCGTGTCTTATATAATAGAAGAACTCGAAAGGAGCGCTCTGCCATGAAGAAAAATATTGCCATCATGATCCTGTCGGTCTGCCTGGCCGTCACTCTCCTCGTCTCGGTAGCTCTGTGCCTGTATCTGCCCTACAAGCAAACGCGTTGGCGGGAGCTTTTGTGGGAGGACTACCTGATCTGGTGCGAGCTGATCGGCTGTGAGATCGACTTTAGCAAGGAGCCCGAGGGAGTCCCCAACGCCTACGCCACCATCCGCTGTCTATACAGCGAATCCTTCGACCTGTCCATCCCCCGGGATCCCTTACCCGAAGATCAGCATTACGGCCCCTCGGGGACCTATATCTACGATCTCTTCCTCCACCCCGACGGGACAGGCTCTCTGCTCTACCAGCAATGGGGAGATATCTACACCGAGGTCGAGGAAGGGCATTGGACCTCCCGCAGTGTTCTCTTTGCCGAGTCGGTCACGGCTCTCACCGCCGAGGAGGTGGAGAGCGTGCTGACCGTCATGGAGGAGAGCCGTTTTCAGTATGTGACGGCTCCCGATCCCTATGTGACCGCTACGGACGGCAACACCACCTTCATTGGGTACTCCGGCCCCATCTATACCGACTTTACGGATCGGGATCACGGCTGGTCGGGACACATGATCTCCTCGTTCTGCGCCGAGAAGGGCGACCCCTGCTATGAGATCCGCAAGGCTATGGAGGCGTTGATCGCCGCCCATGGCGCGGGGGTGTTGCCCGAGAGCGCAAAGGCTACTGAATGATTTTTGAAATTGATCTGCTATTGTGAGAATTGGAGTTTAGCGGGCTGTTTGACGGAACAGATCGGTATGTTCTTAGGGGACCCTCATCCACCGCTGTCGCGGTCCCCCTTCCCCCAAGGGGAAGGTTCTTGCATCAACCGTTTCCTTGACTGATACCCAAAAACATACTGATACCAATAGATTTTCAAAGTTAACGGAAAGCACAGGACGAATACCTTCCCCTCGGGGGAAGGGGGACCGCGTAGCGGTGGATGAGGGTCACCCTTCCCAATTCCACTCTGTTCTGTCAGACCGATAAACTCAAATTTGAATCATCCCCACCCCACCGAAAGGAGCTTCCCCCCATGACCTCCCACTTCAAACGCTTCCTCACCCACCTCGCCGTGGCCTACACCCTGGACGGCAAGCGCTACCACGGCTTTTCCGAGGACTTCACTGTCCTCTCCACCGAGACGGACGGCCCCACCACCCGCATGACGGGTCTCCTCTGCGATGCCCTGACGGTCACGGTGGAGGCCACCTCCTACGAGGGCTACGACGCCATCTGCTGGCGGGTGACCTTTGAGAACAACACCGACAAACCCTCCCACCGCCTGTCCGACCTGTCCGCCTTCTCCATGGGCTACATGGGCACCGACCCCGTCCTCACGGGCATCTACGGCGACGGCGGCGTGGATCAAAATGGTGCCTATGCCCCCTACGCCTTCCCCCTGTCGGGTCGGAACGCGAAGCCCATCCACATGGAGCCCGAGCTGGGTCGCGGCACCTACAATTACTTCCCCTACTTCCACATCCAGGACCAAAAGGGCGGTCTCTTCATCGCCATGGGCTGGCCCATCCTATGGAAGGCCGACTTCACCCCCGATACCACCGAGATGGAGGATGGCACCGCCATCCCCTGCACCCGCATCGACATGGGTCAGGCGCGATTCGACGCCATCCTCCGGCCCGGGGAGTCGGCGGTCATGCCCTCCATCACCCTCCTCCACCACACCGAGACCGACCCCGACAACGCCACCAACCATTGGCGGCACTTCTTCATGGACTGCATCATGCGCCGCGTGGAGGGTGAGCTCTTCCCGCCCCACCTGTCGGGGGGTACCTCCTGGTTTTACGCCGAGATGAAGGACGCCACCGAGGCCAACCAGATCGACGCCATGGACCAATATCTGAAGCATAACGTCCCCATCGACTACTGGTGGATGGACGCGGGGTGGTACTGGAAGCGGAGGGGCGAGCATCTTTCCACCTGGATGGAGACGGGGACCTGGCTGGTGGATACCGACCGATTCCCCACGGAATTCGCCGCCATCTCCGAGCATGGAGAGCGGAACGGGGTCAAGACCCTTCTGTGGTTCGAGCCCGAAATGGCGCGGCTCCCCGAAAACGAGTCGGATCCCGAGGGCATCCCCTACAAGTACCACCTCCTCGGCTCCCCCTTGGTGGACATGGGCGACCCCGACTTCGTGGATTGGTGCTTTGACCGGTTCTCTTCCATATTGGATACGGGTAAGATCAGCCTCTACCGCCAGGATTACGGCGTCAATCCCGCTGTGATCTTCACCCACCCCGAGATCAACACCGAGGGTCGGGTGGGTATGATGGAGAACCGCTACGCAAGAGGCTACTGGGGGCTGTGGGACAAGCTCATCGACCGCTACCCCGACATGATGATCGACGACTGCGCCGCGGGAGGCGGGCGAAACGACATTGACAGTATGCGCCGCGCGGTGCCCCTCCACAAGACCGATCACGATTACTCCCGCCAGGACGATAAGCAATCCATGCACCAGAGCCTGTTCGGGTGGCTCCCCTACTTTGGCGCCTGCATGGTGGGGCCCGACAAGTGCGGCGAGGTCAACCCCTACATGATCCAGTCCACCTACGCTCCCTGGGTGGCACTTCCCTGCAATGTCTATGCCGACACGTTGGATTGGGACTGCCTCCGCCGCTACACTCAGCTGTGGCAGGAGCTGAACCCCTACTACACTGCCGACTACTACCCCCTCACCGCCTGGTCGCGGGGGGACAAGGCCTGGCGGGGCTGGGAGTTCTTTGACCCCAAGACCGAGAGCGGCTTCATCCAGCTCTTCCGTCCCGCAAACGCCGCCGAGGAGCGCCGCGCGGTGCGGCTGAAGGGGCTTTGCGAGGGCGCGGTCTACGAGCTGTGGGACCGGGAGACCGACCGAAGGACAGTCATTCCCGCAAGCATCCTGCTCCACGAGGGATTTGTGGTGGAGATGGAGGCCGAGAGCGCGGTGACATTTACGTTCAGGAGGGTGTAAGGGGGCGGAAAGATGCTGAAATTTGATCCCCTTCCCTGAACTTTCCACAAGACGGCTTGTGCATTTCACTGAATACTATGATGTTTTTTAGGCATCTTGACAAAAGTGATCTTTGTGCTATACTTTTTTTGAAAGATCGGTAATATTTTGCCTTTTTTGGTGTCCTATGTAGTGAAAGACGTTCGATAAAGGAGGATCCCCCATGAAAAAGCCTCACACCCTTACCCGCACAGCGGCCTCCATTCTGATGATCCCCGTTCTCTATATCGCCGTGACGGGACTACTGTATGGCATTCTTGCCATTTCGTTGAGTGAACCTGTATTAGATTGGATGACACAAGCAAATCTGGATCTGTTGCCGGACCTCATTTACGTGATCCTTGTCTGTATGGCTCCGGTCCTTCCCATCGTCGTGCTTGGGTCAAGCGCGGTGGGGATCATTCTGCAGATCCGCGGGATACGTAAGGGAGAGGACAAGAAAAAGGGACTTTTCATCATAGGTGCCTTCGTACTTCTGACCGTCCTTTTGATCGTCTCCTGTCTGGCTCTCATGCTTTACCTGGAATCCACGGGCGGCTGGGCTTCGTGATTCCATCATAACAGAAAACCGCCCCGAATCCGAGGCGGTTTTCTTATGCATACATATTCATGATCGGATTAGGCGCACACACAGGTGCGCCCTCTCCATTTCACTCCCCCAGCTCCTCCAGCTCCTCATACACCGCCATCAGCTCCTCCTCACACTCTCCCTTACGGGTGTCCAGCTCGGCGGCGCGGACGTAATTACTGGCGGCGGAGCCGTTCAGCTCTTCGTCGATGGCCTCGATCTCGGCCTCCAACCGCTCGGCCTCCTTGTGGAGCTTGTCGATGCGGTTCTTCTTCTTTCTGGCCTCAGCGGCGGTGGCTTTAGCCTGCTGATAGGCCTCCTTGGAGGCGGTAGGCGCGTCATTTGCGGGGGTTTCATGGGCGTAACCCCCCATAACCGTGGGTCTGGCGGTAACTCCGCTCTTGCGGGCCTCCATGAAGGTGCGATACTCGGTGTAGGCCTCACCCTTGCGCTCCACGCGGTAGTCGGTGAAGTCGCCGCCGCTCCGACCGTCCACAAGAGTCGCGCCCTGCCCGGGGGTGATCTCGATGATGCGGGTGGCCAGCTTCTCGATGAAGTAGCGGTCGTGGGACACGGCGAAGATGGTGCCGTCGAAGCCCTCCAACGCGGCTTCCAGAGCCTCGCGGGAGTCGATATCCAGGTGGTTGGTGGGCTCATCCAGCACCAAGAGGTTCATCTTGGAGAGGATGAGCTTGGCCAGAGTCAGCCGCGCCCGCTCGCCGCCCGACAGGACGCTGACCTCCTTGTAGACGTCCTCACCAACAAAGCGGAACTGGCCGAGGGTATTACGGATCTCGGTCTCGGTCATGCGGGGGTAGGCGTTCCACAGCTCGTCCAGCACGGTGTTTTGCGGGTCAAGATTCTGGTTCTCCTGATCGTAGTAGCCGATCTCCACGTTGTAGCCCGCCTCGATGATGCCCGAAACAGGCTCCAGCTTGCCGATGATGAGCTTGATGAGGGTGGATTTTCCGCATCCGTTCTGCCCCAGCACCAGGAGGCGGTCATCCTTCTTGACAAGGAAGTTGAGATGCTCAAAGAGCATACGCCCGTCGAAGCCCATGGACACGTCCCGCAGGTCCAGCACGTCGTTACCGCTGGGTCGGGAGGCGGTGAATTTCAGCTTGATGGGCTTGGGGGCGCTGTCGGGGCGCTCTGTTCGCACCATCTTGTCCAGCATCTTCTGGCGGGACTCGGCGGCAATGATGTTGCGCTCACGGTTCCACGCCCTCTGCTGGGCGATGTAGGCCTCCTGGCGAGCGATCTCCTTTTGCTGGTCCCTGTAGTGCTTTTCCTGGATCTCGCGGTCGATGCGGCGCTGCTCCATGCTCTTGGTGTAGCCGCCGTTGTAGAGCTTGGCGCGGTGGTTTTGGATGCAAAGGGTTTTATTCGTCACGCGGTCCAAAAAGTAACGGTCGTGGGAGACCACCATGACGCAACCGTCGTAGTCGGCGAGAAACCGCTCCAGCCAGCCCAGGGTCTCGATGTCCAGGTGGTTGGTGGGCTCGTCCAACAGCAGCACGTCGGGCTTGCGGGAGAGCTGGATGCCCAGGGCCAGGCGGGTCTTCTGACCGCCGCTCAGCACCTTCACGGGCATATTGGACAGGGCCTCATCAAAGCCCAGGCTCCGCAGGATCCCCACGCACCGCCCGCGGAACTCCAGACCGCCGTCGCGGATGAACTTCTCGTTGAGGGCGGAGTAAGCGCGGGTGACGCGGTCGTATTCCGCATCCCCCAAGGTCTCCATGCCCAGATCCAGCTGCTTTTGCAGCTCCTCCAGCTCGGATTCCATCTTCAAAAGCGCGGGGAAGGCGTGGACCATATGCTGGAGGGCAGACTCCTCCCCGGTGCCGTCCTCGCCGTTCTCGTCAAAGGCGCCCTCCTGGGTCAGGATGCCCATGGTCTTACCCTTGGAGAGGAAGACCTCCCCCTCGGTGGGCTCATATTCGCCGGTCAGCAGCTTGAAAAGGGAGGATTTCCCGCTCCCGTTGACACCGATGATGCCCAGCTTGTCCCGCTCGTCCACCGAGAAGGAGACCTTTTCCAGCACCGAGGTGGTGCCGAAGCGCAGGGTCAGATCGGTCGTTGATAGTACGATCATGTGATTTCTCCGAAATGTTAGTTTGTTTTCAAATTTGGGTTTGTCGGTCTGACGGAACAGAGTGAAATTGGGTAGGGGGGCTACTCATCCGTCACGCCTGCGCGCCGAGCTTGCTCGGAGGACACCTTCCCTCACAAGGGAAGGCTTTCGTAGTGTGTTTCTCGTTCTTTCAAAACTAAAAACATATTGATATATATATGTTTTTGAATAACAGAAAACATAAAAAGCCTTGCCTTCCCCGCGGGGAAAGGTGCCGACCAGCTCCTGCGACGGGAGGCGGATGAGGGTTACGCCTCAACCGCTTCTTCCGTCAGACAGCAGACCTATAAACTGCAATTTAACTTGCCCTCAAAATCTCCACCATCCGCTGATCCGCCGGAATCACCACCACCGAATTTTCCTCGGGGATGGGGATGTAGCAGGAGGCGGGGGAGATGGGGGTATTCTCATACTTGAATACCTTTTTCCCCGCGCAGAGTCGGGCGCGCTCCTCGCCGTCATCATCATGGGTTTTTTCTCGACCAAAGACCCTCACGGCATCGTGATCCACGGTGCGAAGCCCCACGCGGCAGACCACCTTCATCTTTTTCCCCGTGATCTCGGTGATGACCAGATCGTACTGCTCCACCCCCTCGGCGTCCACGATGGTGTTGGGCTGGATGGCGTAGCGGTAGGTACGGAGGGAGTAGCGGACCGTCAGGTAGACCGCCAGGGTGGCGCAGAGGATGGCCCCCATCTGGAACAGGGAGGGGAGAGGGACGTCGGGCAGGGTCCCCAATGAGAACAGCACCGCCGCGCCCACCAAAGCCTCGATGACCATGGCGTGGAGGGGCTTTCGGGAGCCGCTTGATTCAAAAGAGTACATCATAAAATATCCTTACTTATCAATGGGTTATATGCGTGTAACGGATATGCGGTCAAGCCTCTTCGGAGACGGTCTTTCCAGCTGTTTCAGCGGTCACTTCAGCGGCCTTCTGCTCGGCTCTGCGGAGCTGACCGCAGGAGGCGTTGATGTCGGCTCCCAGCTTTCTGCGTACCGTGGCGCGGATGCCCCGCTTCTCCAGCACTGCCGCAAAGGCCTTCACCGCCTCGTCGCTGGAGCGGGAGAAGCCGGTCTCCTCTACCTCGTTGACGGGGATGAGGTTGACGTGGATGGGCATGGTGGTGGTGCGGGTGCGGAGGTGGCGGTTGAGGACGTTGGCCAGCTTGGAAGCCCCCTCGGGGGTATCGTTCTTCCCCGCGATGAGGGTGTATTCAAAGGACAGGCGGCGGCCGGTCTTGTCGTAGTAGTCCTTGCAGGCGGTGAGCAGCTCGTCCACCCCCCAGCGGTTGTTCACGGGCATGATGGAGGAGCGGGTCTCGTCGTCGGGGGCGTGGAGGGAGATGGACAGGGTGATGGGGAACTCCTCCTCGGCCAGCTTGTAGATCCCCGACACCACCCCGCAGGTGGAGAGGGAAATGTGGCGGTAGCCGATGTTCAGCCCGTCGGGATGGGCCACCAGGCGGAGGAATTTCACCACGTTGTCGTAGTTGTCCAGGGGCTCGCCGATGCCCATCATGACAATGTTGGAAATGCGCTCCCCCAGATCCTTCTGGGCGGCGATGACCTGGCCCAACAGCTCCCCGGGAATGAGGTCGCGGACCTTACCGCCGATGGTGGAGGCACAGAATTTGCACCCCATGCGGCAGCCTACCTGGGAAGAGATGCAGATGGTATTGCCGTGGTTGTAGCGCATGACCACCGACTCCACGCAGTGGCCGTCCCGCAGCTCAAAAAGGTATTTCACGGTGCCGTCCAGAGCCGACACCAGCTTGCGGCGCACCTGTGGGAGGTGGTATTCGGCTACCGTCGCCAGCTTTTCGCGGGTCTTCTTGCCGATATTGGTCATCTCCTCGGGGGACAAGCCCTTGTGGAGCTGGGGGAACATCTGCCCCGCGCGGTATTTCGGCTCGCCCACCGAGAGGATCAGCTCCTCCAGCTCAGAGGGGAAAAGAGAGAGTAAGTCTTTCATAAATTATCCTTATGCATCAAAGGGTTATATGGTGGTTACGGTCACGTGCGGCGGAGCCTTCCCAGCAGGGTAAAGACCAGGAAAATGAGGATATGCACCACCGCCACCGAGGCGCCCGTAGGGGTAGAGAGGAGCAGGGCGCAGAGCAGGCCCGTCAGGGACCCCACCACCGAGATCACCGCTGAGCAGACAATCACTGAGCGGAAGCTACGGAACACCCGCATGGCCGACAGGGCGGGGAAGATGATGAGGGAGGAAATGAGGAGCGCCCCCACCAGCTTCATGGCCAGGACGATGACGATACCGCTGACCGCCGCGATGAGGAAGTTATAAGCGCGGACACGGACCCCCGAGGAGGTGGCAAAGCCCTCGTCGAAGGTCACGGCGAAGATCTTATGGTAGAAGATCACGAAGAACCCGATCACCGCCGCCGACAGGCCTACGCAGAGCCAGACGTCGGTGTTCGACAGGGTCATCATGGAGGTGGAGCCAAAGAGGGAGGCGCAGACGTCCCCCGACAGGCTCCCCGTATCCGAAGAGGGGAAAAGGTTGAGCAGGAGGTAGCCCACCGCCAGGGAGCCGGCGGAGAGCATGGCGATGGCCGAATCCCCCTTGATGAGCTGCTTTTCACCCGCCAGCAGGAGAAGAACCGCTACGGCTACCGTCACGGGCAGAGCCACGGTCATGGGCGCGAATCCCAGCACGGCGGCCACCGCCATGGCCCCGAAGGCCACGTGGGACAGGCCGTCGCCGATCATGGCGTAGCGCTTCAGCACCAGCACCACGCCCAGAAGCCCCGCGCACAGGGAAATGAGGATCCCCGCGATGACGGCGTAGCGGACGAAGGGGTAGGAGAAGTAGGTTTGAAGCTGTTCGATGATGTTCATGCGTCCTCCTCCTCTCCCTTGGATCCGGCTCCGCCACGGCGGCGGATCGCCGTAAGATTGCGATCACGGGATACACCCCGCGCGCCCAGCACCGAGCGGGCGTCCGGAGTGGCACGGACGTCCAGGATCCGCCCGATATCGGGGGCATCCCAGGCGGTCTTGGGGCTCCAGTCCCCGTAGCTTCCCCCCTCGCGGCGGGCGAACTGCTGGCCCACGGGGGTGGCCAGATAGGCCTCGGTGGTGCCGAAGAAGGCAGTGGTCTTGGACATATGGAGGATGTGGGTGGCGTAATTCACCGCCGCCGACACGTCGTGAGACACCATGACCACCGCCACCCCCTCGCGGTTGAGATCGGCGATCATGCTGTACATCTCGGTCATGGCCATGGGATCCAGCCCCGCAATGGGCTCGTCCAGCAGGATCAGCTTTCCCGTGGCGCAGTAGGCTCTGGCCAGAAGGACTCTCTGCTGCTGTCCGCCCGACAGCTCGCGGTAGCATCTCCCCGCCAAATGGTCAATGCCCATGCGGGCCATGGCCTCCTCGGCCAATTTCTTATCCGATGCCCGCCAGAAGGGACGCAGACCGCTCCGCCGCAGGCATCCCGACCGCACGATCTCCCGCACCGAGGCGGGAAAATCCCTCTGGGCGGGGGTATGCTGGGGGAGGTAGCCGATGCCGCTCTTACGGACGGCGGGATCTACGGTCAGAGTCCCTCCGCCCACGGGATGAAGCCCCAACATGGCCTTGAGAAGGGTACTCTTACCCGAGCCGTTCTCTCCCACGATGCAGAGGTAGCTCCCCGCCTCCAGGGTGAAGCTCACCCCCGAGGCAACGATCCCCGTATCGTAGGCAAGAGTCAGATTTTCACAAGTGATTAAAGACATAAATTATCCTTTACCCTAAAGCCTTTTTCAAATTTTCCAGATTTTCCCGCATGACCGACAGGTAGGTGGTGTTCTCGTAGTCGGTCACCACCTGAAGGGAATTGAGGGTCAGGATCCCCGCCCCCGTCTCGGCGGCCACTACCTCGGCAACCTTGCTGTCAGAGCCTTCGATAATAAAAATGTAGGGCAGCTCATGAGTTTTGGTGAACTCAACGAGCTTGACCTGGGTCTCAAAGGAGGCCGAGGTCTCGGAGGAGCAGCCCGGAAAGGCGGCTACGCAGTCCAGACCCAGATCGGCGAAGAGGTACACGAAGGGATAGCGGTCGGCCACCACCACCTCCTTGCGGGTAGCGGTCTTGACCATATCGTGGAATTCGGTGTTCAGCGCCTCCAGCTCGGCGGTGTACTGCCCCGCGCTTGCCTCCCAGGCAGCGGCATTGTCGGGATCCGCCTGCTTCAGGGCGCCGGCGATGCCCTTGACGATGCGGATGGCGTAGTCCACCGACAGCCAAACGTGCTCGTCGTTTCCGATAAGGGCGCAGGAATCATCCTCATGACTATGGTCGTGGTCGTGATCCGCGGCGTGCAGGTCGCAGGCCTCCATCATGGAGACCACCCGCGCCGAGGTATTCCCCGAGGAAGCCAGGGCGGCATCCAGCCAGCTCTCGGCCCCCGTGGCGATGACCACATCAGCTCCCGCCAGGGTGATGATGTCTTGGGCGGTGGGCTCAAAGCTGTGCATATCCTGTCCCGGCTTGCCCAGGATCACAAGCTCGATGATCCCCTCCCCGCCGCCTGCGGTGTAATTCTTCATAATGGATCGGGCAAAATCAAAGCCTGCAAAGCTCGTGCAGACGATGGTCGTGCCGTTGTTGTCGGCGGTGGTGGGATCCTTGCCTTCACCGCATCCCGACAGTGCTGCGGCCATGGTCAGAGCCAAAGCCACGCAAAGCAGGATCATGCTGAATTTTTTCATACTCTCTTTCCTTTACTCTGTAACGATCAACGGTTATGGTGATACCCGCAGGCACAGCCCTTGCGCTGTGTGGGGTCTTGCTTTCTTTCCAGGGAGGCACAGGCCTCGCAGAGGCCGTAGAGAATGGAGCGGCCGCTGTCCACCTCAAAGCCGTGATGAGCGGCGATGTGGGACAAAAGCTCCTCGCTGACGGCGCATTCCAGGTGGACCAGCTCGCCGCAGGTAACGCACTTCAGATGGAAGTGGTGACAGCAGTCCCCCCGCCCCACGTACTGGTAGACGTAGGCGGATTGGGTATCGCTGCGGTATTTCCGCGCCGTTCCCTCGTCGCACAGCTCGGAGAGGTGGCGGTACACCGTACTCTTGCGGCTGGTTTCACCGTCCTGCTGATCCATCTCGGCGCAAAGCTCCTCCACCGTAAACTGGCGGTCAGGCCGACTCTCCAAAAAATCCAACAGGCGCTGTCTCCCCGCCGTCTTATACGTCCTCGCCACGGTATCCCTCCTCTCGGCACACATTCTTGCAGTATACAAGTATAGCACAATCGTACTGATTTGTCAAGTAATTTGAGAATGATTCTCAAATTATTTAGCTTTTAAATTTGGGTTTATCGGTGGGTTTCGGTTGGCACAAACACCTGTAGGGAGCGACGCCCTCGTCGCTCCGCAACCTAAAAATTGCCAATTTTTATTGTCAGATATATATGTTTCGTCTTTACACCCGAAACATATTGGTATGTTCTATGTGGCGGAGCGACGAGGGCGTCGCTCCCTACAATGGGTCATTGGCAACCGAGCCATCGTGCCGAACAGCTCGCCAAACCCCAATTTACCACTCTCCCCCATTTTTTCCAAACATTGTTCCTTGATTTTTCTGCATAAAAATGCTATAATCGAAAAGGCGCGGCGGTATCTCTCGATCTCCCGCCGCCCATTCCTCCGCTCACAGGGGCGGGTCCTCCCGCTCCTGTCCATTCACAGGCCGTACCGATCCGGAGGCACGACCGTGATATGTCTCGATCCGTTCCCATATCCCGCGTTCATATACATCGGTACCGCCGGAAAGGCAGGTAACCACCACCATGAAGTTCACCATCCCACACATCCACCGCAACAGCGCCACCGACCGAATACCGCTGCTCCCCCGCATGGCGGCGATCGTCCTGTCGGCGTTGGTCACTCTCCCCGCCCTGGTCCCCGCCGTGGCGGCCCTGTCCTCCTACGACCGAGAGGACTTTACCCTACAGACCGAGACCGAACAGACCGAAGCCTCGGTAGAGATCCCCTCCTCTATCATGAGCGACAGCGGCATCCGCACCCCCGCCGAGCCTGAGAGCCTGGCTGAGGAGCTGACCGCCTCCTTTACCCTGCGGGGTGAGGTCACCGAGGATCCCACAGAGGACGAGACTCTTACCGATCTCGATCCGATCACAGACAGCCTTGACAGACCTCAAGAAGACCCCGACACCGCCCAAAAGGACCCCTACGCGGACCTCTTCGACCCCACCCTCCCCCTGACCCAGGAGCTGATCGCCCGCCGCATCGAGACTAAGATGAATATACAGTCCAAAGGCGGCTCCCGCGTCTACTATCCCTACCCCGCAGGGGCTATGGCGGTGGAGCTCTACAAGGACGGCACCCGCATCCTTACGGGCCAGGTCGTGGACATCGGCGGGACAGTCTACGTCCCCGTCCAGCGCTTTGCCGATCTCTTCGGCAGATTCAAAACCGTCTACACCGAGGCCACCGAGCAGGTGGTGATCACGGGCACCAACCTCTCCATCACGGTGAAGGTGGGCGACCCTTACATTACCGTCAACGAGCGCATCTTCTACACAGGCAAGAAGGTCATCAGCCTGGGGGGCTGGATCTTCGTCCCTCTGACCTCCATGTGCAAGGCCGTGGGCGCCAAGGTCACCATTCGGTCGGGCTACTACGACGCCTTCATCACCTCGGGGGATCCCACCGCCGTGAAGTGGGCCTCGGAATACTACAATTCCACCGACCTCTACTGGCTCTCCCGCATCATTTCAGCCGAGGCCAAGGGCGAGCCCTTCGCGGGGCAGATCGCCGTGGGGAACGTGGTACTCAACCGGGTGCGGAGCAGTCAGTTCCCGAACACCGTCAAGGGGGTCATCTTTGACACCAAGTACGGTACCCAGTTCTCCCCCGTATCCAGCGGCACCATCTACCAAGCCCCCACCGCCTCGGCCATCCGCGCCGCCAAGATCTGCCTGGAGGGCTTTTTCCTCTCCACCCAAATGATCTACTTCTACAATCCCAGGATCGCCACCTCCTCCTGGATCGGACGGACCAGGCCTTATATCATGACGATCGGGAATCATAAGTTTTATGGATGAAAAATTTGCGTCTACAGACGACAAACCCGGATCAAAAACACCATCCAAACCAAAAAGCCCCACAGACCTTCCAATGAAAGCCTGTGGGGCAAAACTATTTCAGTTCAGGCGTCGGATCCTCAGAAAGGAATCAGTCCTTCTTCAAAGCGACAGCGGCGGCAGCGGCGGCCAGGACGGCAACTGCGCTGAAGCCGATGACGGAGCCGCAACCACCCTTGGCGGGCTCGGTCTCCTGGTTGGTGGGAGCCTCGGTAGCGGGAGCGTCGGTGGGAGCCTCGGTCTCGGGGGCCTCGGTAGGCTCCTCGGTGGGCTCCTCGGTAGCGGCCTCACCGCCGGTAGCGGACATAGCATCCTCGATGGTCTTGTAGAACTGGAAGCCCATCAGGACGAACTCGGCGTCCAGGTTGGACTCATCGCCCTCGCTGTAAGCCCAGTTGAGCTTCAGGGAGGAGATAACGTCAGAGTAGAAGTCGGGCTCGTCGGAGAAGTCGAAGATCCAATACTCCTCAGTACCGTCGCACTTGATCTGGTTGGCGATCTCCTTACCGTAGATCTCGGTATCGCGGCCGACGATGGCGGTCAAGTTGGGATCGGAATCCAGGCAAATAGCGGGAGCCTTGACCTTCAGGACCACGACCTTGTACTTCTCGCTCTTGTTGGGGAGCTTGTTACGGGAGGAGAAGTTCACGTAGTGCTTCTGCATGAGCTGGAGGTAGCTGATGGTGGCGTAAGCATCGATTTCATCACCCACGTTCCAGGTAGCGGTGTAGGAGACGGTACCGTCGCGGTTGACGTTGTAGCCGCAGCCCTCACCGCGGAGGTAAATCTTGTGATCCTCTGCGAAGGCATCCATCTTGTAGTCCTCGTTGATCTCGGGCTTGATAGCGCCGGAGGCGTCGGTGTAGACGGCCTCGATGGTGAGGTCGGCGTTGGCCAGGGTGTAGGGAGCCCAGTCAGCCCAGAAGCCCTCCTTGGCGGGAACGGCGGGAATATTGATCAGCTCGGTGTCGCCCTCCAGGAAGGTGACCTTACCGACCTCGGTGCCCTCGGCCACGAAGGTAGCGGTGTAGGTAGCGGGCTCAACGGTCAGAGCGTCGCCGTAGGTGATGGAGAACATGTAGGGAACGCACTCCTTGCCGTTGGCAAAGTACAGAGCGTCGCCCACGGGGCCGCCGTTTGCGGTCCAGGGGGTCATCTGGGAGCCGCCGTCCACGTAGGTAGCGACCCACAGAAGCTCACCGGTCAGGTTACGGTTGGTGGGGAGCTTGAGGTCCAGGGCAGCGTTGTCGGCGTGGTTGTAGATGGTGACCTGAGCCAGGACGTTACCCTTGACGGAGGTAGCGTAGTCGGTGTCCCACTGGAAGACCTGGAACATGATCTGGTTCTGGTTGTTGTTGTAGGTAGCCAGGGAGTGGAAGTTGATCTGGGTCAGTCTCTTGCCCTCGGGCAGAGCGACCATGGCGCCGAAGGAAGAGCCCTTGCCGTAGGCGCCCAGAGCATCGCCCTGATCGCCCGTGTACATCTGACTCTTCTCCTCGTTGGTGGGAGCGAACTTATCCTCCTCTGCGGAAACGGACATGACGGCGGTGAAGCTGGCCATGACCATGAGCAGGGACAGGACAAGCGCGAAGATTCTCTTTGCGTTCATTCTGATTTCTCCTTATGAAAATAGATTTGCATACGGGCAGTATGCGTTACCTATATTTTATATCAAAATCGTTGCCTTGTCAAGGTGTTTTTTTGAACGCATTGTAAAAATATGCAGTCCGGGCGCTGGTGGGCGTATTTCTCACGCCTTGATGGGCGGTATTCTGCGAAAAACCGCAAAAGCGCCCCTTCTCGTATCGGACAGAGATCCATCCCTGTTCGGTATACACCCCAAAAACGTAGGATCCTTCCCCGTCCAGCCCCCGAAAGGTGCAAAAACTCACACCGTCCTCCCTGTAGGTGACCTCCAGGGACAGCACACCGCCCCCCTCAAGGCAGATCACGGGGGTATCTCTCCCCGAGCCGGAAAAGAGGAACTGCACCGCAAACCTTCCCTCCTTCACCGCCGTTTCCCGACAGCCCAGGAAGCGGTCTATGGGGCGCGGCTCCACCGTTTCGGTCTCGTCGCTCTCCCGGGTGACAGCTCCCACCGTATCCCGCTCCTCGGCGGCGGTCTCCTCCCCTTCGGTGACAGTCTCGGCAGTCACATCTTCGGTCTCCTCCTCACGGCCACTCATCCAGACCAGGGGGATCAGCTCCACCTCCCCCGCCTCATTCCGTGTATACAGGGCAAATTCACCGTACCGTCCCCCCGTTACACCCATGTAACCCCCCTGTAACGGCTCATCCTCCCCCCCACAGCTCAGCTTGACTCGCAGGATCGCACCCTCAGCCCCCGCCTGTACCCGTCCGTCCAGCAGCACCGCTACCGACCGGGCGGGGAGGGTCCCCACCGTCAAGGTCAAGCCCTCGGCTCCCTCTCCCGGCTCCACCGCCTCTACGGTATACCCCTCGGAGGCCTCCAAATTGATCAGCAGGGCCAGATCCCGCTCCCCCGCCAGCTCATATAGCCCGCGGGACAAGCACACAATCCATTCTCCCTCGGCGGGATCCAACGCTTCGGCCGTTACAAAGACCGCTCCACCCCTCGCCGCCTCTTCAGCATGACCAAAGGTCACCGCCCGAAAGGCCGTGACGAATACTACCCACACTATGATCAGATAGGCCCCAAGCCTCACCATTCGTTTCATTCTATACACCATACCGCCATTGTACGGCTTCCCCTCAGCCCATAGAACCGAGGACGCAAAAAAGCTCCCTTCCGATCCGAAAGGGAGCCTTTTTTTATGGATCCACTCAACAGCTGGGGCTGTCCAGATACCAGTCCCCGTTTTCGTAGACGAAGGACAGGTACACCGTTTTCCACTCGTCGGGGCGGTCCTCGGTGTAGGAGGGGATAGCGACCCGCAGGCGGGAGGCGTGGGAATACTCGGTGATTTCCATACCGGCGTAGTCATACACGCGCACGCCGGTAACCAAGGGATCAATCTGACAGCTCATGTACAGGCTGCGTTCGTCCTCTGAAAAACGGGCAGGCATGATCATTGACATCTCCCCGGCGGCATAGCCCGTAAACAGGGATTCGTACAGAGACTCACGGTATTCGACACTGTACACTGCGGCGATGGCGGTCTGCATCTCGGCAATGCTGCCATACTTGGCGTAGGGGGTAACATACTCGATGGTTTCGTCATTCATGCCATAGTAACGGTGGACCAATGCGTCCTCGGCATCCCCCCGGGGGTAGACGGGCAGGCCCGCGCCAAAGAGCAGGACGTTGACCTCATGGGAGGCCTCAATGACCTGCACCAGACGGTCGTAGACGAATTCGATATCCGGAGGCTCCTGGCGGGAGGCGTCGCAGGAGGCGAAGACCGCCACCGCGCTCACCAGCAGGATCAGAGCCAACAGAACGGCTATACGTTTTTTCATGGCATTACTCCTCGTCGGGGGTCTCGTCGGCAGGCTCGTCGGGGGTATCGGCCTCGGCAATCTCCTCGGTCTCAACCTCGATCTCCACGGCCTCGGTGTCGGTCTCCTCGGCATCCTCGTCCTCTTCCTTGGCCACCACGGTGAAGTTGGCCACGTACTGACCCTCGGGCAGGCGCATGACGATGACGCCGCCGGCGGTTCTGGACAAAATGGACAGGTCGGAGGCGGGGGTACGGATGATGGTGCCCTGATCCGTGATCATCATGAGGTCGGCATCCTCATCCACGGCGGCGATACCCGTCACAAGGCCGGTCTTCTCGGTGACGTTCTGGCAACGGACGCCAAAGCCGCCACGGTTGGCCATGGTGCGGAAATCGTCGAAGGGAGAGCGCTTACCGAAGCCCCGCTCGGTGACCGTGACCAGGTGCTTGGTATCGTCCACCACGACGGCGCCCACCACGCGATCGCGGCCGTCGTCCCCCTCGCGGAGGGAGATGCCCTTGACGCCGCGGGCGTTACGGCCCATGCATCGGACGTTGTTCTCGTCGAAGCGGACGGCGTTACCGGCGGCGGTGGCGATGATGATCTCGCTGTCGCCCATGGTGTGGAGGACGTAGAGCAGCTCGTCGCCCTCGTCCAGGTTCATGGCGATCTTACCGCCCTTGCGCTGGTACTCGAACTCGGACAGCAGGGTACGCTTGATGACGCCGTTTCTCGTGACCATCACCAGGTACTCGCCCTCGTTGAAGCCATTCACGGCGATCATGGAGGTGATCTTCTCCCCCTCGGTGAGTTGAAGGAGGTTGACCACGTTGGTGCCCTTGGCGGTACGGGAGGCCTCGGGGATCTGGAAGCCGCGGATGCACTGGACCTTGCCCGTATTGGTGAACATCATGACGGTGGAGTGGGAGTGGACCGAGACCACCTGCTCGATGTAGTCCTCCTCCTTGGTGGCCATGCCCATGATGCCCTTACCGCCTCTGCGCTGGGCCTGGTAGACGTCGGTGGCCTGGCGCTTGATGTAGCCGGCGTGGGTCAGGGTCAGGACGCAGTTGCGGCGCTCCACCAGATCCTCGTCGATGATCTCGTTCTCCACGGCCTCAATGCGGGTGCGGCGGGGCTCGGCGTACTTGGCCTTGATCTCCAGCATCTCGTCCTTGATGATCTGCTTGATGCGGTTGATGTCCCCCAGGATCTCTCTGTACTCCTTGATGGCGGCATGGAGGGACTCCAGGCGATCCTCGATCTTCTGGCGCTCCAGACCCGACAGGCGGCCCAGGGTCAGGGCCACGATAGCGGAGGCCTGCTCCTCGGACAGTCCGGGGTTCTCGTCGGAGGCGAACTCGGCCAGATCCAGCTCCTCACCGCTGCGGACGGGGCCGTTGAAGCGGTTCATGAGGTTGACCTTGGCGGTGGCGATATCGGGGGAGGAGCGGATGATGGAGATGACCTCGTCGATGTTGTCGATGGCCAGCTTGTAGCCCTCGTAGATGTGGGCGTCCCGCAGGGCGGCGGCCAGATCGAATTTGACACGGTTGGTGATGACCGACTCCTGATGCTCGATGTAGTAGTCCAGGATCTGGGCCAGATTCAGCACCTTAGGCTCGTTTTTGACGATGGCCAGCATATTGACGGCGCAGGTATCCTGGAGCTGGGTATAGCGGTAGAGCTGGTTCAGCACCACGTGGCCGTTGGCCTCTCGCTTGAGGTCGATGACGATCCGCATACCGTTGCGGTCGGACTCGTCGCGGATATCCGAGATACCGTCCACCCGCTTTTCCTTGACCAGGTTACCGATGGCGGCGCAGAGCATGCTCTTATTGACACTGTAGGGGATCTCGGTGACCACGATCTGGCGCTTGTCCTCCTCCACCTCGGCGGTGGCGCGGACCATGATATGGCCCTTACCCGTGAGGTAGGCCTCCTTGATACCGTTGGTGCCGTAAATGGTACCGTAGGTGGGGAAGTCGGGGCCCTGGATGAACTGCATGAGCTCCAGGATCTCGCAGTTGGGGTTCTCCATGCGGTAAATGGTGGCGTCGATGACCTCCCCCAGGTTATGGGTGGGGATGTTGGTAGCCATACCGACGGCGATACCCATGGAGCCGTTGACCAGGAGGTTGGGGAAGCGGGCAGGCAGGACCTCGGGCTCCTTGCGGCTGTTGTCGAAGTTGGGGATCATGTTGACCACGTTCTTGTCCATGTCCCGCAGCATCTCGTCGGTGATCTTGTCCATGCGCGCCTCGGTATATCGGTAAGCGGCGGGCGGGTCACCGTCCACCGAGCCGAAGTTACCCTGGCCCTCGATGAGGATATGGCGCATATTGAAGGGCTGTGCCATGTGTACCATGGTGCCGTACACAGAGGCGTCACCGTGAGGATGGTACCGCGCCAGCACCGTACCGACGGTGGCCGCCGACTTGTGGAAGGGCTTGTCGTGGGTCAGGTGATCCTCGTACATGGTGTACAGGATGCGGCGCTGACCCGGCTTCATGCCGTCACGCACGTCGGGCAGGGCGCGGGAGATGATGACGGACATGGAATACTCGATGAAGGACTTCTTCACCTCATGCTCCATATCCACGTCCACGACCTTCTGATTCTCAAAGAGTATGCACTCGTTTTCCCGTTGCAGCTCTCTTTCCTTTTTCTTGCTCATGCTGTTTTCTCCGTGAAATTGTTGTTAGACTTCGAATTGTGTATGATAAAATAATGCTTTCAAGTGGATCTGTAGCTATTCAGTCGATATTCAAATTTGGGTTTATCGAACTGTTTGACAGAACAGAGTGACATTTTTTAGGGTGATCCTCATCCGTCACCCGCCAGTAGGCGGGCGACACCTTCCCCCAGGGGAAGGCAAGAAATTCGGTGTGTTCCTCGTTCTTTTCCAACCAAAAACATATCGATACTTAAAGGTTTTTGGCTGACGAAATAATATAAGGCCTTGCCTTCCCCGCGGGGGAAGGTGCCGACCAGCTCCTGCGGCGGGAGGCGGATGAGGGTGGATCGTGTCACCGCCTCTTCCGTCAGACATCAGACCTATAAACCCCAATTTGAATTACTAAATAATTACATCAATTTTTGGGCTTCAGCAGCCACCGCTCCACCCATACGATGCCGTACACCGCCGCCGAGAACAGGACGGTCAGCACCCAGGCGGGGACAAGCCCCGTCCAGATCCAGACCGTGGGGGGGAGTCCCCGCAGGTCCAAAGCCGCAGTGCAGACCGCCCACAGGCATCGGAGTCCTCCGCCCACGGCCGAGAAGACCATGAAGGAGGGGAGGTTGTGGGCCAGGCGCCGCTTCCCTACGGTACCCGACAGGTAGCCGCAGAGGAAGTACAGGAGGGGATAGAGCATCATGCCCTCCCCCAGGGTGGAATCCGCCAGCCAGCCCGCGATGAGTCCCGTGACCCCGCCCTCTCTTTCGCCGTGGAGGAAGCCCACCGCCATGGAGAAGAGGAGTCCCAGGGCAGGAGAAGCGGCCTGCCAGCCGAACAGGGGGATACGGATATGGGAAAGGGCCGTAGTCTCCAGCCCGATGAGGACGAGCCCCGTCAGGGCCAGGGTGACCCCCAGCTTGATCTGCTCGATCAGCACCCGCCGCTCGTTTCCCACCGAGACGTAGCGGATGCCCCGTCCGTCGCCGCGGCGGCTCACGGTCCCTCTCCCGGGGCATTCTCATACCCGTCCACGTAGTGGACATATTTGGTGACGATCATGACCTGAGTCAGGTCCGAGAAATCCGTGAAGGGCTCCACGGCGGCCTCGGTGGTGCGGACGAAGGCGTTGGCGGTGACCTCGGTCACCCGCCCGATGGGGATGCCATAGGGATACACGCTTCCCCGCCCGCTGGTGACCACAATGTCACCCACCTCGACGTCCGCCTCCTCGGGCAGATTCCTCAGGGTGGCATGGCCTTGGTGGAGCCTGGCGTAGTCCCCCTCGCAGAGGCCGTTTTCGGTGGCGCGGGTGGTGACCGCTCCCACCGACACCGAGGTGTCCAGCAGGGTCATAACCCGACAGTGGTTGAGTCCCACCTCCACCACGACACCCACCAGCCCCGACCCGGTCACGACGGGCATACCCGCCGCCACTCCCGAGGCAGAGCCGCGGTTGAGGGTCAGCTCGGTGGCGTAGTCCCCGCCCTCCCCCGACGCGGTAGCGGAGGAGATGACCGAGGCGGCGCAGAGGGACCAATCCCCCCTCTCCTCCTTCATGGTGAGGTAGCGGTAGAGCCAGGCGTTCTCGTCGGCCATGATCTCGGCGTCCACCAGCTGATCCTTCAGCTCCTGGTTCTCGTTTTGGAGGGACTCCACCTCATCCCGCAGGTCTTGTATGTCCGCAAAGTAGGAGAAGAACCCCGAGACCCCGCTGCCGATCTTGCTCCCCACCCATTGGAAGGGGTAGATGACCGCCGAGCCCACGTCGGCGAGGAGAGAACCCCAC
Organism: Clostridia bacterium; assembly: GCA_017626655.1. The sequence continues at coordinate 23,504 of JAGAIH010000357.1, forward strand.
CCCATCACGGCGAAAACCCCCGTGAACAGGGCCACGGCCAGAGCCAGTCCCAAGCAGGCTATGAAAAACTTCTGTTTGATGCGGCTCACCTCCCGTGGGTCTTGACTGAGGATGCTGTTTTTCCCTCAATTGTCAAGGGTTTTCGCGGTTTTCCACCGCTCTTTTCGCTGAAATTGTTGAATTTTTCTTTGAAAATGTCGTCCCTATGTCGTTGTGGAAAAGCTTTTGTCGTCCCTTTTTCCCTTACGGGGCTTGAAAAATCCCCTTTTTCCATACTTTTCCGCAGGATTTTCAACAGGAGACAACAGCCTTTTCATCGGCTTTTCGCCTGTTTTTCCACAGCCTGCCGATATCGGAAAAATTCCCTTGCGTGAGAACACTTTTTCAGTTTTCCCTACAAAGAGGCGGGATTTCTCCACAGACTTTTCCACAACCTGTGGAAAACTTTTTCGAGAGGCCTCGGAGGCTTGTCATACCTGTCCCTATTTTTGCGGACAAGCAACGACATTTCAGCGACAAACCAACGACATTTTGTTTTTTTCCACTTGTCATACCGACAAAATGGCGGGATTTTCCCAATTTTTTGTGGATTTTTCCTTCATTTTTGCCCCGAAATCCGGGTTTTGCGGATTTCCACATGAGTTTTCCACAGAGTGTGGGAAATCCTGTGGAAAACCTCACGCGGACAATTTTCGACAGAATTCGAAAACTCCTTGCGGGGCAAAGTAAATTCCGAAATTGCCCTTTTTTGGGGCATGTTGAAAGCTTAAATATCCAGATTCTCGGCGAACTTGGCGTTCTCCTCGATGAAGACGCGGCGGGGCTCCACCTTGTCGCCCATGAGGAGGGAGAACATGGCGTCGCAGGCGATGGCGTCCTCGATGGTGACCTTCAGAAGGGTACGGGTGGCGGGGTCCATGGTGGTCTCCCAGAGCTGGTCGGCGTTCATCTCACCAAGACCCTTGTAGCGGCTGGCCTCGATGTTGTGGCCGCCCATCTCGGCGATGATCTGATCTCTTTCGTCGTCCGAGAAGGCGTAGCGGGCCTCCTTGTTGTTCTTGCTGTTCTTCCTGGTGATCTTGTAGAGGGGAGGCTGGGCGAAGTAGACGTGGCCCTCGTCGATGAGCTGGCGCATATGGCGGAACAGGAAGGTGAGGATGAGGATCCGGATATGGGAACCGTCCACGTCGGCATCCGCCATGATGATGATCTTACCGTAGCGGAGCTTGTTGATATCGAATTCCTCGCCGATGCCGCAGCCGATGGCCTGGATGATGGGGAGGAGGGAGGGGTTGCCGTAGACCTTGTCCAGGCGGGTCTTCTCCACGTTCAAGACCTTACCGCGCAGGGGCAGAATGGCCTGGAAGCGGGAGTTTCGCCCCGTCTTGGCAGAGCCGCCTGCGGAGTCTCCCTCCACCAGGTACAGCTCGGTTAATTCCGCGTTGCGCTCGTGGCAGTCCGCCAGTTTACCGGGCAGGGACGATCCCTCCGACAGGGCGGTGCGGCGGCTGGTCTCTCTGGCCTTTCTGGCGGCCTCACGGGCGCGGGAAGCGGCCAAAGCCTTATCAATGATGATGCGGCCCACCTGGGGGTTCTCCTCGAAGAATTCGGCCAATTTGGTGTTGACGGTATTCTCCACCAGGGTACGAATCTCGGAGTTACCCAGCTTGGCCTTGGTCTGGCTCTCGAACTGGGCGTTCTCCAGCTTTACCGACACAATGGCGCACAGGCCCTCGCGGACGTCCTCGCCCGAGAGCTTATCGTCCCCCTTGAGGATCCCCGCCTTGCGGCCGTACTCGTTGATGGCGCGGGTGAGGCCCGAGCGAAAGCCGGTCTCGTGCATACCGCCCTCGATGGTGTTCATGTTGTTGGCGAAGGTCTGGACGATCTCCTCGTAGCTGTCGTTGTACTGCATGGCGATCTCGGCGATGCTGGTGCCCTTCTCGCCCTTCATGTAGATGACCTTCTCATGGATGGGGTCGGCGTGCTTGTTCTCAATGAGGAAGCTGACGAAGGAACGGATACCGCCCTCGAAGCAGAGATCGTCCTCGCGGTAGTTGCCGTTCTCGTCGGCCTGGCGCTCGTCGCGGAGGACGATCCGCACACCCGCGTTGAGGAAGGACTGCTCCCGCAGACGGCGGAGCAGGGTCTCGTACTCGAAGACCGTCTCCTCGAAAATGGTGGGATCGGGCTTGAAGGTCACCTTCACACCGTGGGGTCTGTCGGGAGAGGCCCCCTCGCACTTGAAGTCCCGTGCCACGTGGCCCCGCTCGAACCGCTCGGTGTAGTGCTGACCGTCCACCGCGTCGTCCAGCTCCAGCCACTCGGACAGGGCGTTGACCACCGAGGCGCCCACGCCGTGGAGACCGCCCGCGATCTTGTAGCCGCCGCCGCCGAATTTTCCGCCGGCGTGGAGGATGGTATAAACCACCTCGGGGGTGGGGATGCCCTGCTTGGGGTGGATACCGCAGGGGATACCGCGGCCGTTATCCGTGACGGTGATGCTGTTGCCCTCGTTGATGATGACCTCGATCTTGTCGCAGTATCCCGCCAGGGCCTCGTCGATGGAGTTGTCCACGATCTCATAGACCAGGTGGTGCAGGCCGCGGATGGAGGTGGTACCGATGTACATACCCGGGCGCTTACGCACCGCCTCCAGGCCTTCCAGCACCTGTATCTGTTTTTCGTCGTATACGACCTCTTCTTCTACTTGATTCTTCTCAATGTCAGCCATGTTTCTGATTCCTTTTCATGGTAAATAGCAATTCGCTTAAGGGAACGCGCCTCCGGCGGCTCAAGGGACTTTTGAAAATAGCGGTGCAAGCACCGTGACAAATTTGCCGTAGCGGCAAATTTGAGAGTCCCTTGAGAATCCCCAAAACTTTCAAAAATGATTCATTCGGTCAAGGAAAATCCAGACCGGATGAGATTGAGGTGATTTTTTGGACTAACCCAAAGTTACCGGGATCGGGAGCCGTTTCAGAAACCTCCGCGGAGATCCCTCACCCCGCTCTGCTCTGAAAACGGAGTAAATCAATTCTTTGTGTTTCCCGCGTCCTCTCCTCCAAAGCTTCCCAGCCGTCCCAGGAGGGCGGAGGTGGAGAGCTGGGAGAAGTAGACCTTATACTTGCCGTCGGCGCGGTCGCGGTAGAGGACGAAGGATTTGGGGATCTCGTAGTTGGCCGAGGAGACCAGCTCCCGCTTTTCGGCCTCGGAGAGGTACTTGCGGGTGATCCAGGAGGTGGTGGTGCGGTCGGCGTCGAAGATCCCGACGATATCCCGCTCCCTGATGTTGATCTGATTGCCGATGTGCAGGTACATCCTTACACCTCCTTCTGTGTGTAGCGGCCGCCATCCACCCGAATGAGGTTGACGGCTCCGCCGAAATCCGCCGCCGCGGGGTCACAGGCGGTCATGATGACCTGACGGCCCTTCATCTCCCGGACCAGGTAGTCCCTCCTGTGGTTGTCCAGCTCGGAGAGGACGTCGTCAAAGAGGAAGACCGGCATATCCCCCGCCGATTCATAGGCCGAGACCCAGCCCTCGGCCAGCTTCATGGCCAGCGCCAGGGATCTCTGTTGCCCCTGAGAGGCGTACAGACGGGCAGGACGGCCGTTCAAGGTGATCCGGATGTCATCCTTGTGGATCCCCCACAGCGTGGCTCCTGCGCCGATCTCGCGGTCGTGGCGGGTGGTAAGCAGCTCCAGGTAGCGCTCCTCCAGCTTGGCGGGATTGGTGAAGAGGTCGGGATCATTCCCGTGGGCCTCCAGCCAGTCGCCCCCCAGGGTGGGCTGGTAGGTCAGCTCGGGGATCTCGTCCCCGCCCTCGTATTTCTTCATCATGTCGGCAAAGCAGGCCCTTACGTGGTCGTTGACCTGCCGCACGTAGCGGGCGCGGTGGACCGTGACGGCGGCCGCCTCACGGGCCAGCTGGGCTGACCACATAGGCTCGGTGGCCTTAAAGGTGGCCATATCCTCGGGAGCCCGCTTGAGTAAGGCGTTGCGCTCCTTGAGGAGCTTGTTGTAGCGCTGGAGGCTCTGGAGATACACGGGCCGCAGCTGGGAGATAGCCACGTTCAGATAGCTCCGCCGCAGCTCGGGCCCTCCCTGGATCAGGGAGAGATGCTCGGGACAGAACAGCACCACACGGAAGGCGCCCACCATCTCAGACATCCGCCCGATCCTCATGCCGTTCTGCTCCACGATCCGATGGCCCCGCCCGGAAAAGAGACGGAAGGACAGGCTCTGCTCCCGCACCGAGTCGCGGAAGCGGTTGACCACGTGGGCGGACTCCTCCCCGAAGCGGATCAGCTCGGCTTCCTTGACAGGTCGGAAGCTTTTTCCCAAAGCGGTGAAGTACACCGCCTCCAGCAGATTGGTCTTCCCTTGGGCGTTGTCCCCATGAAGGAGGTTGACCCCCTCGGTAAAGGTAACCGACGCCGACCCGATGTTGCGGAAATTTTCAATCTCTATGCTATGACAGACCGTGCCGATCACCTCGCTTTCAGTGTAAGTCGTTTATTTTGTAAATGTCAGATACAAGATACCTTGAATCCTACTTTTTCTATGACACTTTTTTAAAGTTTTAGGAGATTCTTAAGAACCCTTTTCCAAAAGGGTTCTTAAGCCGCCGGAGGCCGTTCCCCCTCAGTCCTTCATACGGACGGGCAGTAGCATGAAGAGATCCTCGTCGGTATTGTCCTCGTCGCCGGGCTCGATGTTGATGCTTGAGAGGGGGGAGGACATGGAGAACTTGACGCGGTCGGCCTGGCAGGCGCGGAGACTGTCGATGAGGTAGCGGTTATTGAAGGCGATGACCAGATCGTCGCCCTCGTGACCGATGGCCACCTCGTCGTAGGAGGAGCCGGTGCCGGAGGTAGCCGAGATCTTCAGAATATTGCCCTGGACCTCCAGACGGACGTGGGAGCGGACAGATCCCGCCACCTTCTCCTCGGTGATCAGAGCGGCATGCTCCAGAGCCGAGATGACCGACTCGCGGTCAGCGTAGACCGTGATGCGGTGGTTGCGGAGAATGATGCGGTTGTAATCGATGTACTCCCCCTCGATGAGCTTGGAGAAGAAGATCAGATTGCCCATGACAAAGATGATGTTCTTACGGCTCATGTAAATGGTGACCACAGCCTCCTCGTCCTTGTCGCTGAGCAGCTTGTACAGCTCGTTGACCGACTTATTGGGCAGAATGAAGCGGGTGTCCTCCACGCCCAAATCCGACTCCAGACCGTACAGATCGGCTCGGGTGGCGCAGGTAGCCATCTTGAAGGAGTCGCAGGAGACCATGTGGAGCTTGCCCTCCTTGATGGAGAAGAACAGACCGTTCAGCACGGGTCTCTGGTCGTTGACGCCCATGGCGTACAGGCACTTGGCCATCATGGAGCGTACCACTTTCTGGGGTGCCACAAAGCCCTGGTTGGAGGTCAGACGGGGGATCTCGGGAAAATCTCCCGCGGGGAGGGCGGTCATGGTATGGGAGGAGCGGCCGCTGACCACGGTGGCACAGTTGCGGTCGTCCACGGTCAGGGTGATGTCGCCGCCATCCATGACGCGGACGATCTGGGAGAACTTGGAGGCGCTGACAATGGCGGAGCCCGCCTCGATGACGTCGGCCTCAATGGTGATACGAACCCCCTTTTCAATGTCATAGGTGGTCATGACACAGGTGTTCGGCAGGCTGGCCTCGATGAGGATACCCTCGGTGGCGGCCAGAGTCATTTTGGTGGAAACGCCGCTCATCAGAGGAGCCACGGCGGCGCAGATCACGTCCTTGCGAAATACGATCTTCATAACAATACTCCTTAAAACTTGATTCAATATCCCGAATAAGCGGGATGGCTGTATGTATGACGCGAATGAATGCCGGAATCGCGAAGGGACGACATGACCGCAACAGCATCGCCCGCCGTCCTGTCTGTCCGATCCCTTCCGGCCTTGCGCGCACGCGCGAGAGAAGACAGAGATGACATGACATTACATGAGAATACCAGAAGTAGTATCCGTAGTGTCCATGGAAAATGTGGAAAACCGATTTTCCCTTGCCGGGAAAGGATTTATTTTAACCGAATCCCGAGCTTTCGTGTGGAGAAGCCTTTGATTCGCTGTGGATGAAATGTGCAAAACCTCCACCAGACCCCAAAAACGGGCTAAAATCCGCTTTTTTTCGTCTCTTACCGACACGAAACCTGTCGCTGTGGAAAATTTACCCCATTGGATCGGTGGAAAACTCGGAGAGCTTGTCCACGGTCTCTTGTGGATAAGTAGAGGACAATCCCTTTTTCCACAGGCCTGTGGAAAGCTTCTCCACAGCTTCCGGCCTCGGCGCGGCCCCGAAAAAGGTCGAATTATCAAGGAAAATGGGGAATTTTGGGATTCTGTACAAAAGCGAAAGCCGAAATATGTGTAAAACTCATTTTTTCCACACACTTTTCCACAAGTTGTGGAAAACTCCGTGGAAAGTCCACAGGGACCCCTCGACAGCGGTGGAAAAACGGTTGACTGACGGTCACTTTTCCACAGGGTGCTGAAGGCTTGGAAAAATCAGCTTCCCTTGATCTCCTTGACCATTTCCTCCATTTCGGTGCGGAAAACGGGGTTCTGGGCCATACGCTTTTCGATGGTGTCCAGGGAGGAAATGACGGTGGAGTGGTCGCGCTCGATGATCTTACCGATGTTGGGCAGGGACATATCGGTGATCTGGCGGATGACGTAGACCGTAATATGGCGGGCGTTGGCGATCTCCTTGGTGCGCTTGGAGCTGACGATCTCCTCCCGCTTGATGTTGTACTTCTTATACACCGCGGCGAAGATCTTGTCCACGGTCACGGTCACAGGCTCGGCACCGCCCAGCAGCTCCGAAATACAGCTTCTGGCCAGCTCCATGGTAACGTGACGGCCTGTGAGGAAGCTCTTGGCTCCCAGCTTCTTGATGGCACCCTCGATCTGACGGATGTTGGAGCGGAGATTCTCGGCGAGGAAGGCCAGCACGTCCTCGGGAATGGAGACGTTGAACAGCTCGGCCTTCTTCTTGATGATGGCGGTACGCAGCTCCAGATCCGGGGGCTGAATGTCGGCGATGAGGCCCCACTCAAAGCGGGTCTTGAGCCGATCCTCCAGAGTCTTGATCTCGCGGGGAGGACGGTCGGAGGTCATGATGATCTGCTTGCCGGCCTCGTGGAGGGCGTTGAAGGTGTTGAAGAACTCCTCCTGGGTGGAGGTCTTGCCCGCGATGAAGTGGATATCGTCGATGAGCAGAACGTCGCAGGAGCGGTACTTGTCGCGGAACTCGGTCATGGCCTGGCGGGACATGGAGTCGATCATCTGGTTGGTGAAATCCTCGCCCTTGATGTAGATGACCCGCACGTTGGCGATCTTCTTCTTCAGCTCGTTGGTAATGGCGTAGAGCAGGTGGGTCTTACCCAGTCCGCTGGGGCCGTAGATGAAGAGGGGATTGTAGGCCTGGGCGGGACGGTCGGCCACCGCCAGACAGGCGGCGTGGGCAAACTTGTTGGAGGCGCCCACGATGAAGTTGTCGAAGGTGTACTGGAAATTGAAGGGGGGGAGGGTAGAGCCGATGACCGTGGGCTGGAAGGTATCCTCCCGGGTGTCCGTATCCTCCTCGGGGGTCTCCGCCACAGCCTCGGCGGCGGGCTTGTCCACCACTCTCTGCATGAGGGAGGGCTCGTCGGGGGGGATGTTGGGCGTCCCCTCGCAGACCAGGGAGAGCTTGACCTCAAAGCCCAGCATCTCGGAGAAGCGGCGCTCGATATCCGCCTTGTACTTGGAGGTTACCACGCGGATCTTGACCTCGGATTCGGCCTTCATGGTGACGGTAGAGCCCTGAAAATCCACCACCTCCAGGCCGCCCAGCCACAGATCGGTGATGATATCGCTGAGCTCGGGGCGGAAGGATTCCCGCACCAGATGCCAGACCTGGGAAATGTCGTCGAGATAAGCCATAGAATATATCCTTTCCGTCGTATTTTACGTCTTATACGGCGCCCCGAGAGGATGGCAAACCGCCTCTCACGCACGCGCGCGTAATATATAATATATAATTAACTTATTATAACATAAAAGCCCGAAAAAATCAATACCCATTCGATATTTTTTGCGCGAAATGAATGTCATACCTGTGGAAATGTGGGGATTGATGGGTGCTTTTGAATTTGTAAAATTTCTATGAATTGATGAAAATTGGGTGGACGACGTTCAAATTTGGGTTTATCGGTCTGACGGAACAGAGTGGAATTGGGAAGGGTGACCCTCATCCACCGCTATCGCGGTCCCCCTTCCCCCGAAGGGAAGGTATTCGGCTCGTGCTTATCGTTATCCCTGAAAAGCTATTGGTATCAGTATGTTTTTGGGTATCAGCCAAGGAAACGGCTGACGCATTGACCTTCCCCTCGGGGGAAGGGGGAC
>JAGAIH010000358.1 GCA_017626655.1 Clostridia bacterium
CAACTCCCTGCCCATCGTTTCGGAGGACGGCAAGCTGTGCTATTTCGTATTCCGCAAGGACTACGACACCCACAAGCAGAACCCCAACGAGCTGCTGGACGCATCCAAGCGTTATGTGGTCGGTGCAGGTATCAACACCCGTGACTACGCCGACCGTGTCCCCGCTCTGGTGGAGGCCGGTGTGGACGTGCTGTGCATCGACTCCTCCGAGGGCTTTTCCGAGTGGCAGAAGCGCACCATCGCCTGGATCCGCGAGAAGTACGGCGACACCGTGAAGGTGGGCGCGGGCAACGTGGTGGATGCCGCGGGCTTCCGCTTCCTGGCTGATTGCGGCGCCGACTTCATCAAGGTGGGTATCGGCGGCGGCTCCATCTGCATCACCCGTGAGACCAAGGGCATCGGCCGCGGTCAGGCCACCGCTCTGATCGAGGTCTGCCAGGAGAGAGACCGCTACTACGAGGAGACCGGCATCTACATCCCCGTCTGCTCCGACGGCGGTATCGTCTACGATCACCACATCACCCTGTCCCTGGCCATGGGCGCCGACTTCGTCATGCTGGGCCGCTACTTCGCCCGCTTCGACGAGTCCCCCTCCAACAAGGTTTCCATCGGCGGTACCTACTACAAGGAGTACTGGGGTGAGGGCTCTGCCCGCGCCCGCAACTGGCAGCGGTACGACCTGGGCGGCGACAAGAAGCTGTCCTTTGAGGAGGGCGTGGATTCCTACGTGCCCTACGCAGGTAGCCTGAAGGACAACGTGGCCATGTCTCTGGCCAAGGTCAAGTCCACCATGTGCAACTGCGGCGCGCTGACCATCCCCGAGCTCCAGGAGAAGGCTGTGCTGACTCTGGTCTCGGCTACCTCCATCGTGGAGGGCGGCGCTCACGATGTGATCCAGAAGGAAAAGAGCAACGCTGTGAAGTGATCCACGAAAATAGAGAAGACCGCGCTGTCCCGTTGGGGGTGGCGCGGTTTTTGGATTTAGGGGGGGGCAAATTGCGGTTTATCGGTCTGGTGGGCACGATGGCTTGGCTGCCAATAACCTATTGTAGGGAGCGACGCCCTCGTCGCTCCGTAACCCCAAAATTGCCTTTATCTTTTGTCGGATATATGTTTTTCGCCTCTACACCCGAAGCATATCGGTATGTTCTATGCGGCGGAGCGACGAGGGCGTCGCTCCCTACAGGTGTTTGTGCCGATCGAAACAGACTAACAAATCCAGATTTGAAATAATATTTCTAAAAAATCGCGTTTGACACTCACTGCGTGTCAACATTCCCCCTCCCACGTGCTATAATGGGGCTACGATCATCCAATGCAAAATGAGAGGAAGAAATATGTTCGATACCCTGAAGGATTTCTACCGCGGCCGCCTCGTTCCCGACGAAAAGGACGGCCCCAACCGTCCATACATCCAAGACCTCCTGCGACTGCGCGAGGGAAATCGCGAAAAGCTCTGCCAAAGCCTGACCGAGGAGCAAAAGGAGATCCTGGAGAAGTACGACCGCCAGATGGCCGAGATGATTGAGTTGATCTGCGAGGATAGCTTTATCAATGGCTTTCGTACAGGCACCCGCATGACGGCGGAGGCTTTTACCAAGGAATGAAAAGAACCGCGCCACCCGTGAGGAATAGCGCGGTTTTCAAATTCCTGTTGTCCTTGTTGAATACGTGGTACAGGGAAGATCAAAGAACCATGACCAAGGTTCCAAGCCCAATCAGGATGCAACCGATCAAGGATTTGACGGTGAACTGCTCGTGTAACAATACAAAAGCCAGAACCAACGTAATGACAACGCTTAATTTATCAATGGGAACAACCTTGGAGGCCTGGCCCATCTGCAATGCCTTGTAATAGCACAGCCAGGAAGCACCCGTTGCCAGCCCCGATAGAATGAGGAACAACCAGCTTCGTTTGCTGATTTCAGTAATTCCGTTTTGGGCGTTTGTGAGAAAGACCATGCCCCAGGCCATGGCCACAACGACAAGGGTTCTGATGGCCGTTGCGAGATGGGAATTGACATCCTCTATGCCGATTTTCGCCAGTATGGAGGTAAGAGCCGCAAAAACAGCAGACAAAAGCGCAAGTATCAACCACATACAATCGTATCTCCATTCATTCAGGTTTCCGTATCTTCCAACGCTTCGAGAATCTCATGAACGGTCTTGGGGTGAGGCGGATCATCCTCATACGCCCCGATCCCCTTCTCCAGCCAAGTCAGATCGTACCACCGCCCGAACTTGCACCCCGCGTGGTGGAAGGTCCCCACGGGGACAAATCCCATCCGCAGATGGAAGGCGAGGCTGGCGTTGGTCAGGTAAGGATCCTCATGCTCCACCGTAGCCACGGCGGCGGTCATGGTGCGGATGCCCATGATTTGGAGAATGGCCTCCAGCTTTTGGTAGAGTGCCTTGCCGATCCCCATGCCCTTGCAGTCCTCGCGGATGTAGATGGCTGTTTCCACCGCCCAGTCAAAGGCGGGGCGGGAACCCAGGGGGCAGGCGTAGGCGTAGCCCACGGGAGCGCCGTCCAGCTCGGCCACCAGGTAGGGGTATTTCGACGAATAGGTCTCGATGCGGCGGGCGAATTCGGCTATCGTAGGGATCTCATACTCATAGGTGATGGCGGTTTTCAGGATGTAAGGCGCGTAGATGGCCACCAAGGCCTCGGCATCGGCAGGGGAGGCGAAGCGGATGGTCAGCGCGGGGCTATGGGGCGCGGTCATGCGTTCACCTCACCCAGTACGGCGGCGCGGACTTCACCGTACATATACAGCGATCCCAGACAGAGCAGGGCTTTTCCCTCCGCTTTGGCGGTCTCGGCGGCGGCTCTCACACCCTCGGCCACGGTGGCGTACCCCTCGGCGGGGATGCCGATGGCGCGGAAGGACTCGGCGTACTTGACGGGATCCAGGGCGCGGTCATTGGCGGGACGGACGCAGAAGGCGTGGGAGGCAACTTCACCCATGCGGGCCACCATGCGGTCGTAGTCCTTGTCGGCCATGACGCCTGTGAGCAAAAGGATCTTTTTCTCCTTGAAGTAGGTCTTGACGCTTTCGATGGCGGCGTCGATGCCCTCGGGGTTGTGGCCGCCGTCGGCGATGATGAGGGGATCTTTGGAGAGGATCTCAAAGCGGGCGGGCCACTTCACCGAGGCAAGACCCTCGCGGATAGCCTCCTCGGGGATGGTCAGGCCGCGAGACTTGAGCAGATTGACGACGGTCAGCACCGTGGCGGTATTGTAGGGCTGGTAGAGGCCTGCCAGGGAGATGTGGAGATTCTTACGCTCTCCGAAGTCGAAGTCGGCACCGAAGAGATCGGCGCGGATATTGGCCAGCTTGCTGTGATTGGTTTCCACGTAGGGCGCGCCCACCTCGGCGGCCTTCTCCCGGATCACGCGGGCGCAGGACTCTGCGGTGGCGAGGGCATCCGAGGAGGGAAGGGAACCAACGGGTGCGTGGTTGCCTCCGAACACCACGGGGACTCCCGCCTTGATGATCCCCGCCTTCTCCGCGGCGATCTTCTCGGGGGTGTCACCCAGAAAGGCGGTGTGATCCATGGCGATGCCCGTGATCACCGACGCGGCCACGGTCTCGGGGGAAATGATGTTGGTGGAGTCCAGCCGACCGCCCATGCCCACCTCAAAGACCACGTAGTCGCAGTTATGGCGGGCGAAATACACCAGGGCGATGGCGGTGATCAGCTCGAACTCGGTGGGAGTGTCGGCCATGGCTTCGGCGTGGGGCTTAACGAATTCCGTGATCTCGGCCAGCTCGTCGTCGGGGATGTCCTGCCCGTCGATCCGCATCCGCTCGTTGAAGCGGATAATGAAGGGGGAGGTGTAGAGGCCCACCTTGTAGCCCGCCTTTTGCAGGATGGCCGCCAGCATAGCCGAGGTGGAGCCCTTGCCGTTGGTGCCGGCGATATGGATGAACTTCAAAGAGTTCTGAGGGTTGCCCAGGCGGGCGGTCAGCTCAATAGTCCGCTCCAGCCCGGGGCGGCTGCCCTTCCAGCAGGTGGAGTGGATGAAATCAAGGGCTTGGGTGTAGGTCATGGGGACCTCCTTTTATGGGGATGGGATTTCAAATTTGGGTTTATCGGTCTGACGGAACAGAGTGGAATTGGGTAGGGTGACCCTCATCCACCGCTACGCGGTCCCCCTTCCCCCGAGGGGAAGGTATTCGGCTCGTGCTTTTCGTTAGCCAGGATAAGCTATTGATATCAGTATGTTTTTGGGTATCAGCCAAGGAAACGGCTGACGCATTGACCTTCCCCTTGGGGGAAGGGGGACCGCGATAGCGGTGGATGAGGGTCACCCAAAAACATACTGATCTGTTCCGTCAAACAGTTCGATAAACCCCAATTTACATCTTCTCAAACAACTTCCGAAACGACTTTTGCCTCCAAAGCAGACACAAAAGCAAAATCTCCAGGGGCGCGATGATGAGATACAGCGGGATCCGCACCAGCACCGCCCATTGGTAGAATTGGAACAGCCCGATGGGCTTGATGATCATGGAGCCGATGACGTGGGCCACGGCGGCGGAGAGGACGATCTGCTTGGACCCCCGCTGACGGACGGCGAATTTCGCCATGAGTCCCGAGGTGATCCCCACCATGCAGGTCCCGAAGGTGACGATGAGGTTGGGGGGATAGATCTGGGGGGAGAGCAGGTAGCTGGTGAGATCCGAGACCACGCCCACCATGCCGCCCGTGATGGGGCCTAAAAAGACTCCCGCCAGAATGATGGGCAGGTTCTCAAAGGTGACGCGCCAAAGACCTTCTCCGAAGTTGAGAAAGCTTTTGCAGAACATACCGATGACCACGCTCATGGCGGCCAGCATGGCCCCCAGTGTGAGGCGCTTCAGGGCGGCCTTGGCGGCAGAGCGGCGGTCTCGGGTGGCGGGATTGGGAAGCGACATAAAAAATACCTCCTTCCCCTGCAACATCAGGCGGGAAGGAGGCAAAGCCCCCGATGACGGGGGACAGACGACCTTATAGCCAAACGAAGCGGGATGCAAAGCGCGAACCGCAGGTTGCTTTCTGTGAAAGCCCCTTTCGTCCGACCGGCAACTCCCCGTCCCGTCGGCACTTGACGCGCGCGCTTTTACTCTTCTTTAGAATATACTCCTATTATACACACAATGCGCGATCCTGTCAAGATGCAGAGGTGACAAAATATGGGGAGAGGGGAAGATTTTTTTGTACGGAGGGCGAAAAAGCCCTTGCAAAAGCGGTGGGGCTATGCTATAATAAACAGGCAACCGCAATATTTTGTGTACAACTCCCACGGAGGTTTCTATATATGGTCTTTTCCAGCCTGTTCTTCATCTTCGCCTTCCTGGTGCTGTGCTACGGGATCTACCTGTTCGCCCCCACCGTCAAGGCTAAAAATACCGTTCTTCTGGTCTTCTCCCTGATCTTCTACGCCTGGGGCGGTCCGCCCTTGGTGTTGCTCCTTTGCCTGGAGACCCTCGTCTGCTTCGTGGGCGCTCACTTGATCTGGTCCTGTAATCCCGCCCCCTTTCACCGCGAGGGAGGGAAGGGCGCCAAGAAGGCCTTCCTGGCCATCACCGTGGGTATGTGCCTGGGGCTTCTGGTCATCTACAAGTACACGGGCTTCTTCACCGACAGCTTCTGCGCCCTCTTTGGGCTGGAGAATCTCATCCCCAAGGTGGCCCTCCCCATCGGTATCTCCTTCTACACCTTCCAGCTCATCTCCTACGTGGCGGACGTCTACCGCGGCGAGACTCCTCCCCAGCGCAGCTACGGCAAGCTCCTGCTCTACGCCGCCCTGTTCCACCAGTGCATCGCGGGTCCCATCGTCCGCTACGTGGACGTGGCCCGTGAGATCGACAGCCGCGACATGACCCCGGACGGGCTGTGGAGCGGTATGCTCCGCTTCACCGTGGGCTTGGGCAAGAAGGCGGTGCTGGCTAACACCTGCGCTACGGTAGCCGACACGCTCCTTTCCCCCGACAAGCTGACGGCGGGCCAGGTCTCCTCCCTGGGGGTGTTCCTGGGTATCACCGCCTATATGCTCCAGATCTACCTGGACTTCTCGGCCTACTCCGACATGGCCATCGGCATGGGGCGCATGATCGGCTTCCACTTCAAGGAGAACTTCAACTACCCCTACGCCGCCGACTCGGTCACCGACTTCTGGCGCCGCTGGCACATCTCCCTGTCCTCCTTCTTCCGTGACTACGTCTACATACCCCTGGGCGGTAACCGTTGCTCCAAGGGACGGCATATCCTCAATCTGCTGATTGTCTGGGCTCTCACGGGCTTCTGGCACGGCGCGTCGTGGAATTTCATTCTGTGGGGTCTCTACTTCGCCCTGTTCCTCATTCTGGAGAAGTATATCTTCCGCTGGAAGAAGCACGGAGGCGCCCTCACGAGCCACCTCCGCCGACTCTACACCCTGGCGGTGGTCTGGTTCGGCTGGCTCCTCTTCCGCTTTGACGATATGGGCCTCATGGGTCACGCCCTCAAGTCCCTCTTCGGCTTTACCCAGGGCTTTAACGGTGACAACGCCCATTACACCCTGAAGAGCTACCTCTTCATCCTGCTGGTGGCCATGATCGCCTGCTCCCCCATCATCCCCTTCCTCTCCAAGAGGCTCACCGCCGCCGCTGAAAAGGACAGTGCCGTGGGCGGTCTTGCCCGCACCGTGACCAATACCGTGGCCGTGGCGGCTCCCGTCGCTCTGCTCGTCCTCTCGACCCTGGCGCTGGTGGGTGACAGCTACAACCCCTTCCTGTATTTCCGCTTCTGATACGAGGTATCTATGAATCATCAAGACAACAACAACAAACCCCGCGCGCCCATATCGGACAAGGCCAAGACCTGGGGCCTGATCCTCCCCGTTCTGCTCCTCTGCGTGGGCTTCCTCGCGGGACTCTGCTGGTTTTTGCGCCCCGCCGCCTCCGAGACCGAGAAGCGGGAGCTGACCGAGTTCCCCACCTTTACTGTGGAGTCCTTCCTGTCGGGTGAGTTCACCGATCAGGTCTCCCTGTGGTACGCCGACACCTTCCCCGGGCGGGAGGGCTTCATCAAGGCCTACCACGGCATCCAGTCCCTCTTCGGCCTCCGCGGCGAGCAGTTCCAGCAAGGGGACATGGGTGACGATATCCCCGACGGCCCCATGGATCCCAATACCCCCGTTGACCGTCCCACCAATGGCGGCGAGGGCGGCGAGCAGGTGGGTGGCTACTATTTGGTGGGGGATACCGCCTACGAGCTGTACTCCTTCTCCCAGGCAAACGCCCAGACCTACGCTTCGCTCATGAACAAGGCCGCCGTCACCCTGGAGGGCAAGGCCAATGTGTACGATCTCATCATCCCCCTCCACTACAGCTTCGCCCTCAGCGCCGAGGTCCAGGATCAGCACAAGCTCCCCGACGCCGACCAGGCCATCCGCTACATGTATTCGGGCATGAACGAGGACGTCCACACCGTGAACGCCTACGCCGCCCTCATGGCCCACAAGGACGAGTACATCTACTTCCGCACCGACCACCACTGGACGGCCACGGGCGCGTACTACGCCTATGAGGCCTACTGTCAGGCGGCGGGCATCACCCCCACGCCCCTGTCCTCCTATGAGAAGCTGACCTTTGGAGGCTTCCTGGGCACCCTTTACAGCAAAACGGGTCAGCCCGCTGCCATGGGGAACAACCCCGACAGCGTGGAGGCCTACATCCCCAAGGGGACTAACGACGAGTACATCTACAACGAGGATGGCGGAGACCGTACCCGCTACCGCGGCGGTGTGGTGCGCCGTGATACCGACACCGTCTACCAGGCGGCGGCCTCTAAGTACAACTGCTTCCTCATGGGCGATCACCCCCTCATCGAGATCCACAACGAGAACGTCAGCGCGGATCGGAAGGGAACCACCGTCCTTTTGGTCAAGGAATCCTTCGGCAACGCCTTCGCTCCCTTCCTGGTGGACAGCTATGAGTATATCTACGTGGTGGACTACCGCTACTACAAAGGCGGCACACTGGGTCAGCTGGTGGCCGACAAGGGCGTGGACGACGTGATCTTCCTCAATAACGTGGTGGCCGCAACGGGCGGCGCGAGACTGTCCGAGATGGAGGACTTTATTGGGTAATGACCCCTATGGACGATCGCAAAGTGTTTAAATTGCAGTTTATCGAACTGTTTGACGGAACAAATCGGTATGTTTTTCGGTGGCTACTCATCCGTCGCGCCCCTCGGGCGCGCCACCTTCCCTCACA
>JAGAIH010000359.1 GCA_017626655.1 Clostridia bacterium
CACGAAAGCCTTCCCTTGTGAGGGAAGGTGGCACGCCGCAGGCGTGACGGATGAGTAGCCGCCCTTCCCAATTCCGCTCTGTTCCGTCAAACCGATAAACCTAAATTTGAACCCCATCCCCCCAAAGGAGAACACCATGACCATCAAAACCAAGCTCCTCCCCCTCCTTCTGTCTGCCCTCCTCCTGCTGACGTCCGCCCTCCCCCTGACCGTCGCCGCCGAGGACCTCGCCCCCGCCCTCATCCTCACCGAGATCTGCTTCAACCCCACCTTCATGGAAAACGACAAGGACCTGGCCGATACCGCCGACGTCCTGGAATACGTTGAAGTGGTCAACGCCTCGGACAAGCCCGTCTCCCTGGAGGGCACCGCCCTACAGTATTCCGAGAAGGGCTTCGACGGTCCCTTCAAGCAGAACGCCATTCTGGGCATGGACGGCACCGACAAAACCCTCGCTGCCGATGAGATCGCGGTCATCGCCGTCTACAACGCCGACACCGCCAAGGCAGGCCTCGCTTACGCCACAGCCGAGGAGAGAAAGGCCTACTACGATTTCTTCGTAGAGTTCTACAGCTGTGCCGACCGCCTCCCCGAGAAGAATTTCTATATCGCTCCCTACGTGGAGAGCGGGACCGATACCAAAATTGACGGCGCCTTCCGTCTCTGGAACGAGAATCCCGAAAGCGTCATGCGGATTACCGATAAGGAGGGAAGCACCCTCTGCGAGGCGGCCTACGACGCCGCCAAATGGAACCGCAACTGGTTCTCGGTCAACCTCTATTATCGCGCGGGTATCGTGGAGGGCCATCCGATGGCTTCCAAGGACTACAACATCGGAGGCTGTACCCCCGGCCTTATCCGCGATAACCAGATCACCGCCGAGGGCCTGGCTCCCACGGGGGAGACTGTCCCCCTAAAGGTCATGGAGTACAACGTTTGCGCCGAGAACACCAAGCAGACCCTCCCCGATGGCTCACAGCCCACCATGGACGAGCGCATCAGCTTTATCTTCGACTACATCCGCTCCGAGAACCCCGATGTGGTAGGCCTGACCGAGGTCAACTACCTTTGGGTCCCCCGTCTGGAAGCCGAGATGACCCAAGAGGGCGGTAAGTACGCCGCCTACGGCCGCGCGGGGCAGGGAGCCACCTACGGCTCGGGCAAGTATTCGGGCCAGAAATGGGATCTCTTCAACCTCATCCTCTGGAACGCCGAGAAGTATGAACTGGTGGAAAGCGGCTCCTTCTGGGGCTCCAAGATGCCCAACCGCCCCAACTCCTGCGGCTGGGGGAACGGCATCAACGGGGACATGGGCCGCGCCATGAACTGGGTCATCCTCAAGGAAAAGGCCTCGGGCGTGGAGTTCTTCTTTATGTGCGCCCACCTGGACGCCAAGGTGGAGGAGGTCCGCACCCTTTCAGCCGAGCTGATCGTCAGCAAAGCCACCGAGCTGTCGGGGGGCCGCCCCGTCATCATGGTGGGCGACTGGAACGCCAACGAGCGCAAGCCCGCCTACGAGCTCCTGGCCTATGGCCCCTACGCCGATGCCCGCTACCGCACCGCCGACCTTGCCGACATGACGGTCTTCAACACCTACAACAAGTGGGGCGAGTACACCGACCAGTACACAACCAGACCCCCCATCGACCATTGCTTCATCTCCCCCGACACCGTCTTCGTGGACAGCGCCCTCATGGATCCCGTCTACATGGACGAAGGAAAGACCATGTACGGCTCGGATCATAACGCCACGGTCTTCAGCCTCCAACTGCTTATTCCCACTGTAGAGCCCGACACCGAATCCCCCACCGAGGAGAGTACCGAGACTCCCACCGAACCCACCACCGAGGAGCCTGACACCACCCCCGCCACCGACGTCCCCGCCGAGGAGGGAACCACCGAGGGATCTCCCGCCGAGACCGAGGCCGAAACGAGCGGTTGCGGCTCCGCGATCCTGTCCGCGGCGATCATGCTGATTCCCTTGACCGCCCTTGCCCTCCGCAAGCGCGAGAAGGAGAACGAGTAAGACTCACGGACATAACAAAGTAAAAAGGAGAAGTAAGCCCTGCGGCCTGCTTCTCCTTTTTCTATGGAATTAGTTTAGCGATTGCAATATGCTTCAACTTTGGGTTTATCGGCCAGGGCTCTGCCCTGGACCCGCTTAAGGGACTTTTGAAAAAGTCCCTTAAGAATCCCCAAAACTATTAAATAATAATCTTATTTATCAATGCTTTTTAAAGTTTTGGGAGTTCTTAGAACCTTTTTTCAAAAAGGTTCTAAGCCGCCGGAGGCCGTTCCCCCGCTCCCCGCTAAACCTCAATTTTTCGCAATATTGCAATCGCTACTATGGAATCAGTTCCCGCTATCCGTAATATACCCCTTCAGCCACCGGATCGCCTCCCCGTACCCCTCAAAGCCCATGCCCTGGATGGTGCGGGCGGCGTAGTAGCTCACGAAGGAGATCTGACGGAAGGACTCCCGCTCGCTGACCTTGGAGATATGCACCTCCACCGTGGGGATGGCCACCGCCTTGAGGGCGTCCAGGATGGCCACGCTGGTGTGGGTGTAGGCGGCAGGGTTGATGACGATGCCGTCCGCCTTACCGTAGGCCTCCTGGATCTTGTCCACGATGGCCCCCTCGTGATTGGACTGGAACAGCTCGCACTCGATCCCCTCGGCGGCGCACCACTCCTCGCAGAGGGCGCAGAGGGTGGCGTAGTTGCGGTCGCCGTAAATGCCGGGTTCACGAAGACCCAGCATATTCAGATTGGGGCCGTTGATGATGAGAAATCTCATGGTATCCTCCTTACGCCCTGTAGCCCAGGGCTTTCAGAATGGTCTCGACAGTATCCTCCACCCCTCCGTTGTTGTCTGCCTCCAGGTCAGCGAAGGCCTTGTACATCGGCAACCGCTTGGCATACATTTCTTCCAGGGGATGAGCCTGGGAGAGGGGACGGCCCTTGACGGGAAGCTTGTCCAGCTCGCGGTGGATGAATACGATCTTTGCGTTCTGGGACAGGGGGGCGTAGTTGCGCTCGCGGGTCACCACACCGCCGCCCGTGGCGATGACGGCCCCGCTCATCATGCCCGCGCGCTTCACCGCCTCAGTCTCCAGGGCACGAAAGACCTCCTCGCCGTCGGTGGCGAAGATCTCGGAGATGGGCCGCCCCGCGTCCTCCACAATGAGGGCGTCGGTGTCCACCAAGGGCCGCCCCATAGCCTCGGCCAGGGCCTTACCTACCGTGGATTTCCCGCTCCCGGGCATGCCCACCAGCACGATATTCCCCGTCTCGCGGGCGATATCCGCTACGATGGGGTCAATGAGATCATCCTCCAGCTCCTCGCCGAGGAACAGCTCGCAGGCCCGCTTGGCCTGGGCTACCAGCATGAGGAGGCCGTTGTAGGCGGGGATCCCCAGCCTGTCTGCCTCCTGCAAAAGCGCGGTGCGGGCGGGGTTGTAGACCATGTCGAAGACCGCCGTTACCGCTGGCAGGCGGGAAAGCTCCACCAGCTTTTGCCCGATGAATTTGGGATACATCCCGATGGGGGTGCAGTTCACCACAACGAAGGCGTCGGCGTGGCGGTCGTAGACCGTATCGTACCCCTCGGGGGAGATACCGCCCACGGGGATGTCGTCGATAGCCAGGACCACCACCTCGGCGCCGCGGTCCCGCAACACCGCCACCGCCGTAGCCGCCGCACCGCCGTTGCCCAGGATCAAGGCCTTCTTGCCCGACACCTCCACCCCGCAGGCGCGGAGGGTGCGGTCAAAGCCGAAATAGTCGGTGTTGTCCCCCTTCAAGCGGCCGTCGGGGAGGCGGGTCACGGTATTCACCGCCCCGATGCGCAGAGCCTCGGGGGAGATCTCGTCCAGGAAGGGCATGACTACCTTCTTATAAGGAATGGTGACGTTCAAAGCATCCCATTCGCCTCCCTTGATAAAGCCCTCCACGGCCTCGGGGGCCCGCTCGAAAAGCTCGTAGGTGTAACGGTCACCCACCAAAGCACGGTGGATCTGGGGGGAGAAGCTGTGGGAGAGCTTTTCTCCCAGAAGGCCGGTGCGGAGGGGGTGGTTTGCTTGATGATTCATAATGGTATCCTCTGTTTTGCGAAAATGAGATGTAAGGTCAGCGGATCGTGCGGTGAACGACCGACAGCTTGTCAAGTTCCTCTTCCGTGAGCAGATCGGGACGGGCCAGCATATCGTGGAGTACACAGTAGTAAGCAAAGCCCTCGGCGGAGGCCATCTCATGGATGAAAATGGGATCGCCGCATTGGGCATAGTCCAGATCGCTGTCCCGCTTGCCCACGAAGCGCTGACGGTTGAAGCGGATCCTGGACACGGTCATGCGGAAGGAAACCAGCCCCTGCTCGTTGGCGGCGTTGGCCAGGGAGATGAGAAGGGAGCCGTCCACCCCATGGAGCGCCACCTTGCGGGCGCGGGGCGGCTCGGTGGCGATGAGGTAGGCTGTGTCGACAAGATCGCGGATAGTGGCCTTGACCTGCTCCTCGGTACAGGTCACAGCGGCGGAATAGGAAAGAGCGGCGGCATCGGGGTCGGTCTCTTCCTCCCCGTCGTCTTCCATGCCGTACCATCCGTCGTTGGGGTGATGGACCGTGACCTTGCAGTATCCCTCGTCCATATCCCCGATCTCAAAGGTAGGGCGGGAGATATGCCCCCCGCGGATCAGTCGGGTGACGCAATCGTCAAAGCTCTCGCGATCGGCGGTAAGATCGTCGGCAGGGATGGTCGGGCACTCCAGGTCGCAGAAGCGAAGCTCATTTTTTCGGTGAGCCTTATCCTGTCCCAACAGCTTTTGCATGGGAGATATGGCCACCGCCTTCCTGCCCTCGGCCGTGACGGTAATGGGGGTGACCGCCGAGATCACGTTGCCCTCAGGCTCTACCGTGATGTAGCTGCCTGCCGCCAAGCCACGGATGGCGCGTAATAGACAGGGCATGGGAACAGCCTGTCCCATAAATGTACACATGCTCTCATAAGCCTCTCCCACCGTCTGCGCTTTCAGATCGTGAGCGGAGGAAAGGAAATAGAAATCCGAAACAGTATATTTCATTGTGATACCTCCGTTCGATCCAGCATCATATCCACGATCGCCACCGCCGCCGCGGCCTCCACCACAGGCACTGCCCGAGGAACGATACAGGGATCGTGGCGTCCCTTCACCACCATAGTGGTATTCTCGCGGCGGGCGAGGGACACCGACTCCTGCTCGCTCCCGATGGAGGGGGTAGGCTTAAAGGCGCAGGAGAAGATCACGGGCATACCCGTGGACATACCGCCCAGGATACCGCCGCAATGGTTGGTCTTGGTGACGATCCCGTCGTTCTCCATGCGGTAAGCGTCGTTGTGGGTGGAGCCGTACCCCAGCACGAAATCAAAGCCGTCCCCGAAGGCCACCGCCTTCACGGCAGGGATGGAGAACAGAATGGCGGAGATCCGCCCCTCCATGCCGTCGAAGGGATGGTCGCCCATACCAACGGGCAGACCGATGACGGCGCACTCCACCGAGCCGCCCACCGAATCCGCCGTCATGCGGGCGCACTCGATCTCCCCCTTCATGGCCTCTCCCACCTCGGGGTCGATGACCGCGAAGCTCGTCTTGGCGGGGCTGTGAAGCGCCTCGGGGGTCATATGCAGACGGTCAAAAGCGGCGTCCTTCAGCGCACCGATCTGTTGAATGTGAGCACCCACCTCGATACCCTTCTCACGGAGCAGAGCCAGGCAAAAGGCCCCCGCGATGCACAGAGGAGCAGTCAACCGCCCCGAATACTTGCCGCCGCCCCGCAGATCCACCGTATCCCCGAACTTCACCCGCGCGGGGTAGTCGGCGTGGGAGGGGCGGGGGGTGTCCAACAGGGATGAGTAATCCCCGGACCGCTGGTTGGTGTTGATAATCACCGCCCACATGGGGGTGCCGTCGCTGATATAGACCTTGCCGCCCTCGGTCTCCTCCACCGTCACGCCCGAGGTGAACACGGGAATATCGGGCTCCTTGCGGGTCGTGGCCCAAGGCCCCTGACCGGGGGCGCGGCGGGCCATAAAGGCCAGAAGCTCGGCCTCGGGGAGCCGCACACCCGCGGGAAAGCCCGAGAGGGTCATGCCGATCTCCGCGTCGTGGGAGCCGCCGAAGATGGAAAGACGTATGTTGTTGCCGTAGGTGTTTGCCATTGTGAACTCCTTGAACTTTGGGTTTCAAATATGGGTTTATCGGTGTGTTGACCGTTCCTTTGCCTTCTCCAGCGGAGAAGGGGGACCGCGAAGCGGTGGATGAGACCGAGCAAGCTCGGCGAGCATTTGTAACCCAACTTATTGGGGGTACAGTTACGTTCCTACAACCATA
>JAGAIH010000360.1 GCA_017626655.1 Clostridia bacterium
GACGAGGCCAAGGAGGCTGTCAACGAGGCCTTCGCCAAGATCACCAAGGCACAGTTCAAGACCAGCGGGGTCATTCAGTTCTGCACCGAGGACGAGTACTACGAGAAGCTTGAGGGCGCCATCAAGGCCGCTCAGGATCTGATCGAGCTGGAGGCCAGATGCGCCAAGGAGCTGAGACAGTACATCAAGGCTCACAAGGGCGAGGGCAAGGATAACGCCACCCTGACCGCCGAGTTCTACGCCGCTCACCCCGAGTACCAGCAGTTCCAGAAGGTCGAGGAGGACGAGGAAGACGAGGAGGCTCCCGAGACCGAGGAGGAGACCATCGTCAACGAGTTCGGTATCACCGAGATCAAGTACCCCGATCCCAAGGAGAACCAGGTCGATATCTTCTACCTGTCAGGTTACGATAAGTACATGGAGTACTACGAGAAGGAGTACCTCTCCTCCCTGAGCGAGGAGCTGTCTACCTCTTCCAAGAAGCTCACCACCTACATCTCCTCCTCTCTGCTCAACGGTGTGCAGATCGAGGGCGGTGTCTACGCCATCCCCAACAACGTCCCGATCGGCGAGTACACCTACATGATGATCGACAAGGAGCTCTTCGACACTTACTATCAGAAGATCGACAAGGTCGGCTCGGTGCTGGACCTGGAGGTCTTCCTGAACGATGTTAAGAACTACAATGGCGACAAGACCCCCGAGGATGAGGGCTACGTGGTTCCCCTGGCCTCCACCTACGAGGAGTGCATGAAGATGCTCTGCTGGTACTGGGATCTGTCCTATACCGATCAGTCGGTCTACAAGATGCATTTCGACGAGGAGACCGGCCGCTACTACGTGCTGCAGCACCAGTACGAGGTCACCATCGAGACCACCGACGCCAACGGCGAGACCTCTACCAAGAAGGAGACCCGCATCTCCGCTCTGGTCGAGCCCGACATCCTGTATAAGACCAACGCCGCCGGTCAGTTCGTGGACGCCGCCGGTAATGTCCTGAACTACCACTTCGAGGTGGACGCCGAGAAGGGCTGGCTCTACGACGAGAAGAAGGATCGCTACACCTACGATCAGGCCGCCAAGGGCGCTCTCTACCTGGTCGACGAGAATGGCGACGCCGTCACCCCCGATACCGATAAGCGTGTCACCTTCGACGCCGAGACCAAGACCGACGCTGACGGTAACGTCCGTCCTACCTATTATTATTCCTACGACACCGAGGCAGAGTTCTCTATCCTCGGCGCTATGATGAAGGATGCCGCTACCCGTACCCGCGGCGGTATCAACCTGGGCTTCAACGCCCTGTTCACCAACACCGAGTACCACGAGCTCTTCGCTACCCTGAAGAACTATGAGTACCAGGAGTACTACGGTGAGGTCAAGGACGGCCAGCGCGCCGCCGTGTCCTTCATGAAGGGCGACTCCCGCATCAAGCAGGACTATGAGGATAAGGGTGTCTACGTCGGTGAGGACGGCAGAGAGTACTACGTCGTCATCGCTGAGTACCCCGAGGCTACCGAGGAGGAGCTGTACGGCAACATGTACGCCGTGTACGCCAACAGCAACCACCTGTCCCGCGCCATGAAGGTCATCACCTACCTGAACACCAACCAGGAGCTGCGCGACCTGCTCCAGTACGGTATCGAGAACCAGCACTACGAGCGCAACGATGACGGCACCATCAAGCTCCTCTCCAACGAGAAGTTCGGTATCTACCGTATGGATCTGGAGAAGACCGGTAACTGCTTCATCGCCACTCCCACCGAGGAGCTGGGCGCCGATGCTTGGACCTACGCCAAGGTGCAGAACAACGACTCCCTGATCAACCCCCTGCTGGGCTTCGACTTCAACCTGGCTACCGCCGACAGCGACTACAGCCTGGATGTCGCCCTGATCGACCACATCAAGGAGTTGAACGCCGAGGCTCTGGCTCTGATCAACGAGTGCGCCAACAAGGAGGATCTTATGAGCCTCATGAGTGATACCTCCGACGGTCTGATCCGTAAGCACTCCGCCTCCGCCGGTGACTCCAAGCTCAACAAGGCTGTCAATCCCGCCTACGATCCCGAGGCTCCTCTCGGTCCCGAGGTCGCAGACCAGACCCCCGACACCTCGGGCAGCTCGCCGTACACCGTCTACCAGACCTGGCTGACCACCTACGGCTACCTGTACACCCCCTCTGTCGAGGACTAAAAAAGCAAAATTGACGGATCGCCGCGCATCGGCTTCCCGTCATCCATACACAAAAGGGCGGCCACGTCGTGACCGCTCTTTTGCTATCATCAAAAAGGAGCATTCCGCCATGTCCCCCAACCATACCCATCTGATCTGGGATTTCAACGGTACCATCCTGGACGATATGACCTTGGGAATCCGCTGTACCAATACCATGCTGTCCGACCGTGGCTTGCCCATCATTCCCTCGGTGGAGGCCTACCGCGAGATCTTCGGCTTCCCCATCGACGAATACTACCGCCGCCTGGGCTTTGACTTTGAAAAGGAGGACTACGATACCGTCCTCGCCCCCCAATGGGTGGCCATGTACCTGGAGGGAGAGCCGACCTGTACCACCATCGAGGGCGCGTTGGAGACCATCCGCGCGGTCAAGGCCATGGGCATCCCCCAGATCCTCCTGTCCGCCACTAAGATCGAGATGCTGACCGCCCAACTGGAGCGCTTGGGGCTCTTCCATGAGTTCGACGAGGTCATCGGCCTGGACAACATTCACGCCCGAAGTAAGCAGGCCCAAGCCCTGGAGTGGAAGTGCCGCCATCCTGACGCCAAGCCCCTGTTCATCGGGGACACCGAGCATGATGCCCAGGTGGCTGACGCCGTGGGCGGGGACTGTGTCCTCTTCGCGGGCGGCCATCAGTCCGAGAGAAGACTGGCCGCTTGCGGCAAGCCCACCGTCTCCCGCGTGGCGGATATTCTGAAATTCCTGTGAGTCTCCCACCCCTGCAAGACCAAAAAACGGCAGACCGTACCCTGTGACCAGGGCGGCCTGCCATTTTTGATTTCCTTTATCCATCAAGGGGTTACACGGGCATAACCCTTTACTCCTTCACCTCGTATTGGGGGTGGTGCCGGAGGGGCTTTTTGCAGCTGGGGCAGTAGACGAAGCCGCTGGGATACCAGATGCGATAGCCCAGGTGCTTGGAGCGGTACTCGAAGACACAGTGGCAGTATTCGCATTCGATGCGGAACAGGGGATCCTTCTTCTCGACGATGTGGATCCCGTCGGATGTGATGGCGCCGGGCTGGGCAGTCTTGGCCTTTTGGCCGCAGTAGGGGCAGAAGTTGCAGTCGTCGGCGATCTGCTTGCCGCAATTGATACAGAACATGGGAAGGTCCTCCTTCATATAGGGATCCGTCGGACGATCGGATAATGGTTCAAATCGGAGTTTGTCGGTGTGTTTAGGTTGAGGCCGCTCCCCGCCAGCCCCCAATTTGACCGTCCCGCAACCACCAATCGGAATCAGTGATCGGGGTCGGTGACGGTCTTGCCGTCGGGGTAGACGATGCGGAAGGTCTCGGCGTCGAAGTCGCACTCCACCACGGTGCCGTCCGAGAAGGTGGAGCGGTGGCGGCGGGGATGGCCGTCGATCAGCTCATGGGAGACCAGCTCGCAGAGGGCCACGCGGCTGTGCAGCTCCAGGGCGATCTTGCCGTAGGCGATGTCCTCGGGGGAGGCGTCCACGTCGTAGTAGATGGTGCCGCCGCAGAGGAGGGCCCAGAAGAAGCCGCGGTCGGTGCAGGCGATGCCCCAGGCGCCCTTCTGGTGGATGCCGTACCAGGGAGTGACGATGCAATCGTGGTAGACCAGGTTGAAGAAGGGAATGGGGATGCCCACGTTCACGGCCTGGGGATCGTCCCAGCCCGTGGTGTAGAAGGGAGCATGGTGGCACAGAGCGATGGCGTTGACCATACAGCCCACGGTCTCCTCCGAGGAGGGGATGATGCCGCGGTCGGTCAGCAGATGCAGACACCTGGCGCGGGCGGCGGCGCACTCCTCGCGGGTCATGGGATGCTCGGGATGGAAGCACTCGTCCAGCTCCACCACCGAGAAAACGTCCAGGTAGGAGCCGTCCAGGCGGATGCCCAGCCGCTCGAACTCATTGTAGTTGCGGCGCACGTAGTCTACAGCCAGTCGGGCGCAGAGGAAGCTGTGGGGACCGCCGAACCAGTAATCGTGGTAGGGATGGGAGCCGTCCATGCGGGTGACCGCGTTGTCCAGGTCGAAGGAGGGGGCGTCGTAGTAGTAGTCCCGGTACTGATCGTGGATGCCGAAGTAGAAGCCCAGCTCGGTGCAGGTCTCCTGTAGGGCTTTCATCCCTTCAGCGCCGCCCGAGGCCTCGTGGATGGGGAAGGGATCGGGGTGGAGATTGTCGTAGCCGTGATGGCCCCATCCGTCCAGGTGGATATAGGCCTTCTCTACGCCGTTCTTATTCAGCTCGCGGAACAGCTTGCCCGTGGCGTCGAAGGGAAAGTAGTTGTCATTGTTCTCGGGGTGGTCGGGATCGTAGAAGTGGGAGGCGGGGTGAATGTGGACGGCGATGCCCGTGTGGACGATGGGACAGCCGATGAGGTACGCCACCTTGGGGTTGCGGGCGATCTTCTCCCGCAGAGTGACCAGCTCGCCCCGCTCGGTCAGGTAGCGGCGGTAGGTCTTGGCCACGGTGTTATAGTCGCCCTCGGCGAAGAAATCGTAGAGCAGACTGCGGGCGTAGCGCATCTGCCCCAGAGAGGGGGCGAAATAGGGCTGGATCTCTCCTCCCACCACGCTGTAACGGGCGTCGTAGGGGGTATGGATGATGGCGGAATAGCCACAGCCGTCGTGGATCTGGCCATACACGGGGATGTAGGCGGCCCGCTCAAAGACCAGGCCATCCTCAAACTTGTAACTGTGACCTGCGGGCAGGAGGGTACCCTGCATACGGGGCAGGACGGTGTAGCCGTGACCCTCGGGGGCATTGAATCCCATGCGAGGCGGGTAGGCCAGAGCGGCCATCTCACCGGGAGCGTCCCCCTCCACCAGGGCCTCGGCCTTCAGAAAGCCCGAGTCGGGGTCGATGGACACGGTGGTCCGCACCGTGAAGGGATAGAGTTTGCCCTCGGTGTCGCGGAACTCGGTATAGACCGCGCGAACACCCTTGGATACTCCCGTATCATGGGCGTAGCTCTCGCATTTGGCGTCCAAAAAGGGCATGGCGACGCCGTTGGCCAGAACCAGGAAGGGCTGGCAATTCCAGGACCAGGTATGGGGGGCGCCGTCGACCGTGACGGTCAGAGCGGAGGTCTCGGGGGTGTAGTCTACTCTCAAGCGGTCGGTGGTCAGGGTATAGGACATGGTGAGTCCCTCACTTTCTCGGAGAATAGGGGTACTGCTTGTATTATAGCACAGACGGGCGGGGATTGCAAGAGGGGAAGGCGAAAACGGCATACGAAAATATCGGCAAATCGGCTGCTCACGCCGGGAGCTTCCGAGGATACAAGCTCAAGGGTAATGACCTTGACAGGGACTTGGAGAAAGGAAAATTGAACTGACCGATGCAAGCAGAGAAACCTCCTCGGAGGCTTTTTTATTGCGCCTTGACAAACATTCCTTCCTGTGCTATAATAAATCATTCCTCTCGTTCCGCCGGGCGCGGCTCGGATAGCCTGCTTTTTGAATTTTCCATCCCGAAAGGAGATTCCACCATGCCCATCCCCAAGATTATATTCGATACCGACATCGGCTGGGACTGCGACGACGCGGGCGCCCTCGGCCTTCTCCACCGCCTCTGCGACGCAGGCGAAGCCGAGCTGTTGGCCACGGTCCATTGCTACAACCACCCCTACGTGGCTGGCTGTCTCGACGCCATCAATACCTACTACGGCCGTCCCGTCCCCGTGGGCCTGAACTACGATCAGCCCCGCAATCATCCCGACACCTACGCCAAGGCCTTGTGCGAAGCCTTCCCCAACCGCTACCCCGCCGCCTCCATCGGTACCCCCGACGGCCCCGAGGACTCCCTCGCCCTCCTCCGCAGTCTCCTCTCCGAGGCCGAGGACGCAAGCGTCACCATTGTCACCGTAGGCGACCAGGCCAACCTCGCCCGCCTCGTTACCAGTGAACCCGACGAGTTCTCTCCCCTGAACGGCGTGGACCTCATCACCAAAAAGGTCGCCCGCACCGTCGTCATGGGCGGCCGCTTCTATGAGGGCTGGCCTATGGTCATCTATTCGGATAATATCAACAACATCGGTCCCGTGACCACCGAGTGGAACATCTTCGACCACATCCCCGCCGCCCGGACCGTAGCCAAGCTCTGGCCCGGGGAGCTGATCTACTCCTCCACCGAGATCGGCACCTACATCGTCACCATGAAGGGCTGGAAGGGGGAGACCGCCCCCCACGACCCCGTGGCCGTCTCCTACGGCATCCACAACGGCGGCGTGGGACGGAGCAGCTGGGATCACACCGCCGTCCTGGAGGCGGTCAGACCCGGCGCCTACTGGCAGTACCGCCCCTGGGGCAGAGTCTCGGTGAACGACGCGGGCATCACCTCCCACCGCATAGACGGAGAAGGGAAGCAGACCTTCCTGCTCCCCAAGATGGATTATGCCGCCGTCGCGGATGTCATCGATGATATTATGGGCAGAATGGAATGAATACCGCAACAGCCAGAAAGCCTCGGAGAGATCCGGGGCTTTTTTGGTGGGGAGAAACATTCAAATTTGGGTTTGGCGGGATGTTTCGGTTGGCACAAACGCCTGTAGGGAGCGACGTCCTCGTCGCTCCGCCACATAAAACATTCCAATATGTTTCGGGTGTAAAGGTAAAAAACACATATCTGACAATAGATAAAGGCAATTTTTAGGTTGAGGAGCGACGAGGGCGTCGCTCCCTACAATGGGTTATTGGTGGACGAGCCATCGTGCCGAACAGACCGCTAAACTGCAATTTGAAATCCCCCCAACTTTTTTTCAAAACTCCCTTGACAAACTATACTATGTGTGGTATAGTATTATACGTAACCCACCATCACACCCGAAAGGAGCCCCCATGGACGTACAACTGAAACGCGGCCTGCTGGATATCTGCGTGCTGGCGGCCATCAAGGACGAGGAATCCTATGGGTATCAGATCGTCAAGGACATGAAGCCCTACGTGGACATATCCGAATCCACCCTTTACCCCATCCTCCGCCGCCTGGAGACCGCCGAGCTGCTCACGGTGCGCTCCGCCGAGCATAACGGCCGCCTCCGCAAATACTACCGCATCACGGATGCCGGTCTTTCCCGCATCCACGCCTTCAAGGAGGAGTGGCGGGAGATCATGAGCATCTACCAATTCGTCACGAAAGGAGATTCCGAAGCACATGGATAAGAAAGAGTTTTTGTCGGCACTGGAAGCGCGTCTGGCGGGCCTGCCCGAGGCTGACCGTCAATCCTCCCTGGACTTCTACGCCGAGATGCTTGACGACCTGATGGAGGGCGGCATGACCGAGCAGGAGGCTGTGGCCTCTCTCGGCTCGGTGGACGCCATCGCCCAGGAGATCCTTATGGATACCCCCCTCCCCAAGCTCATCAAGGCTAAGATGAAGCCCAAGCGCCGTATGCGGGCGTGGGAGATCGTCCTCCTTGCGGTGGGCTCTCCCGTCTGGTTCCCCATCCTGATCGCCCTTTTCGCCGTGGCCCTGTCCCTGTATATCACCCTTTGGGCGGTGGTGCTCAGCCTCTACGCCGCCGACCTCGCCTTCGCCATCTCCGCCCCCGCAGGCATCATCACCGCCATTGCCCTGTTCGTAAGCGGCAGGCCCACCGCCGCCCTCCTCTTCCTGGGCGCGGGACTGGTGCTGGCGGGACTCACCGTCCTGTGGCTCCTCCTCTGCAACCTCACCGCCAAGGGCGCGTGGCAGCTGGGTAAGCTCACTTTGCGGGGCATCAAGGCCTGCTTCATCCGAAAGGAGGGGAAGTAACCATGAAAAAATCTATCTGGATCCCTATGATCGTCGCCGCCGCCTGTATCCTGGCGGGTCTGGCCTGTATCGCCACGGGGCTTGCCCTGGGCGGATACAACACCCTTGTAGAGGACTCCCCCTATGACGGCCATACCGTGGGCGGGGTCCACCACATCAGCAAGGATTTTGACCGCATCCATATCGACGTCATCGCCGCGAGCGTGGAGCTGGTCCCCTCCGAGGACGATAAGTGCCGCGTGACCACCAAGGATAGCGACTATGTGGAATATACCGCCTACGTGCTGGAGGATACCTTGATGGTCCGCGCCACCGATACGAGAAAGTGGTACGAGCGGCTCTTCACCCCCTCGGTGAGCGGCCGATCCGTCAAGGTCGCCCTCCCCCGCGAGGAGTACAAGTCTTTGACCGTGGAGTCGGTCAGCGGACACGTGAGCATCAACGTCCGCTACACCTTCTCGGAGGACGTGACCCTGACCTCCACCAGCGGCACCATTGGTACCGCCGCCGCCATCGGTGGGCATCTGGATCTGCGCTCCACCAGCGGAGACCTCTACGCCATGGGCTTTCTGAACACCGTGACCGCCCGCAGCACCAGCGGCAAGGTCACCCTCGGCGGCAAGACCGAGCTCGGGGACTGCACCGCCGCCACTGCCGATCTGGAGACCACCAGCGGCGAGATCCGTGTGCGGACCGTCACGCTGGACAGCCTCACCGCCCATACGGGTAGCGGCGGCATCCGCATGGAGTCGGTGACAGTCACCGAGGCCGCCGATCTGGAGACCACCAGCGGTGAAATCGCCCTCCTCTACACGACCTGCGGCAC
>JAGAIH010000361.1 GCA_017626655.1 Clostridia bacterium
CCTCAAGGAGTGCCACACCGAGCTTTTGGGTACCTCCAGCGAGTCCATCGAGCGGGCCGAGGACAGAGAGCTGTTCAAGGAGCTTTGCCAGTCCATCGGTGAGCCCGTCATCCCCTCCGAGATCACTTACAACCTGGACGAGGCCAAGGCGGCGGCTGCCCGCATCGGCTACCCCGTGGTGCTTCGTCCCGCCTTCACCCTGGGCGGCACCGGCGGCGGCTTCGCCAACAATGAGGCCGAGCTGGTCGAGATCGGTATCAACGCCTTCAAGCTCTCCCCCGTCCATCAGGTGCTGATCGAGAAGTCTGTCAAGGGCTACAAGGAGATCGAGTTTGAGGTCATGCGCGACTCCACCGACCATGCCATCACCATCTGCGGCATGGAGAACATCGACCCCGTGGGCGTCCACACCGGCGACTCCATCGTGGTGGCTCCCATCATGACCCTGTCCGAGCATGACCAAAAGATGCTCAACGATTCCGCCATCAAGCTCATCCGCGAGCTGAAGATTGAGGGCGGCTGTAACGTCCAGTTCGCGCTCAATCCCAACTCCAGCGAGTATTACCTCATCGAGGTCAACCCCCGCGTGTCCCGCTCCTCGGCGCTGGCCTCCAAGGCCTCGGGCTACCCCATCGCCCGCGTCACCGCCAAGATCGCCGTGGGCATGACCCTGGAGGAGATCCGAATCGCCAACACCAACGCGGCCTTTGAGCCTTCCCTGGACTACTGCATCGCCAAGCTCCCCCGCTTCCCCTTCGATAAGTTCACCACCGCCTCCAACACCCTGGGCACCCAGATGAAGGCCACGGGCGAGGTCATGGGCATCGGCTCCACCCTGGAGGAGTGCCTCCTGAAGGGTATGCGCTCCCTGGAGGTGGGCGTCAACCATATCTACCACCACAAGTTTGACAATATGTCCACCGAGGACATCCTGGACTATATCAAGGAGTTCCGCGACGACAACATCTTCGCCATCGCCGAGCTGGTCTACCGCGGCGTGACCGTGGAGAAGCTCTACGAGATCACCATGATCACCCCCTACTTCCTGGAGGCCATCAAGCGCATCGTGGACATGGAGGAGAATCTGAAGGCTCATCCCTATGACCTGGAGGTCCTCACCGCCGCCAAGAAGATGGGCTTCTCGGACAAGTACGTGGCCAGAATGTGGAAGTGCGGCGAGCTGGACGTCTTCGGCTTCCGCAAGGAGCATAACCTCTTCCCCGTGTTCCGCATGGTGGACACCTGCCATACCGGCGCCTATATCCCCTACTTCTACTCCTCCTACACCGGGGAGAACGCTTCGGTCTTGACCGACAAGAAGAAGATCGTGGTGCTGGGCGCAGGCCCCATCCGTATCGGCCAGGGCGTTGAGTTTGACTACTCCACCGTCCACGCCGTCACCACCATCAAGAATTCGGGCTACGAGGCCATCATCATCAACAACAACCCCGAGACCGTCTCCACCGACTACACCACCGCCGATAAGCTCTACTTCGAGCCTCTGACTCCCGAGGACGTCATGAACATCATCGAGTTCGAGAAGCCCGAGGGCGTCATTGCCTCTCTCGGCGGTCAGACCGCCATCAACCTGGCCCAGCCTCTCTATGACAGAGGTGTGAAGATCATCGGCACCGACTGCCAGGCCATCGACCGCGCCGAGGATAGGAACGCCTTTGAGAACCTTCTCAACGAGCTGAACATCCCCCGCGCCAAGGGTAAGGCCGTCACCAAGATGGAGGACGGCATCGCCGCCGCCCGCGAGATCGGCTACCCCGTGCTGGTTCGTCCCTCCTTCGTGCTGGGCGGCCGCGCCATGCAGATTGTGGGCAACGAGGAGCAGCTACGCCACTACCTCAAGACCGCCGTTGAGATCGACGAGGACAAGCCCGTCCTGGTGGACAAGTACATCAGCGGTAAGGAGGTGGAGGTGGACGCCATCTGCGACGGCCGTAACGTCTTCGTCCCCGGTATCATGGAGCTGGTGGAGCGCACCGGTGTCCACTCGGGTGACTCCATCTCGGTCTATCCTCCCTTCTCCATCTCCGACAAGGTGAAGGGCATCATCCTCCAGTACGCCAAAGCCCTGGGTCTGGGCATCGGCATCGTGGGCCTGTACAACATCCAGTTCATCGTGGACGAGCATGAGGACGTCTACATCATCGAGGTCAACCCCCGCTCCTCCCGTACCGTCCCCTTCCTGTCCAAGGCCACGGGCTACAGCCTGGCCGACATCGCCACCGAGGTCATCCTGGGCAAGTCCCTCAAGGAGCTGGGCATCTTCGATATCTACCCCGAGGAGAAGAAGCGCTGGTACGTCAAAGTCCCCGTGTTCTCCTTCAACAAGCTCCGCGGTCTGGACGCCTACCTCTCCCCCGAGATGAAGTCCACGGGCGAGGCCATCGGTTACGACGACAAGCTCTACCGCGCCCTCTACAAGGCCCTTCAGGCCTCGGGCATCAAGCTCCAGAACTACGGCACCGTCTTCGCCACCATCGCCGACAAGGACAAGCCCGAGTGCCTGCCCTTGATCCGCCGCTTCTACAATCTGGGCTTCAACATTGAGGCCACCAGCGGCACCGCCCGCTTCCTCAAGGAGAACGGCATCCGCACCCACGTGGTGGCCAAGCTGGACGAGGACAGCGACGAGATCCGCGAGAAGCTGGCCCAGGGCCACATCGCCTACGTCATCAACACCCGCGAC
>JAGAIH010000362.1 GCA_017626655.1 Clostridia bacterium
ATCACCTCCCCCTTCCACCGCCCCGTGGTGCTGATGGCCACCCCCTACCGCATCAACCAGGTACAGCAGCTGACCGCCGAGAACACCGTCTTCGAGGGCGGCGCCAAGGCCGTGGCCCAGGTCCCCGCCATTTTCGCGGCGGCGGCGGGTGCGGGCCTGCGGGTCAGCTCACCCCGCGGAGGCATGATCCTCAACATGGGCGGCGGCATTTCCGAGGTGGCCGTCATCTCGGCGGGAGGCATCATCGCCGCCCACTCCATCAAGGTGGCGGGGGAGCGGCTGGACTCCGCCATCATCAACTACTTAAAGCAGCGCCGCAATCTCATCGTGGGCAGTCCCACCGCCGAGGACCTGCGGGTCACCATCGGCACCTGCGATAACAGCCTGGACCGCGGCAGCATGAAGATCTACGGCCGCAACGCCCGCACGGGCCTGGCCTCCACCCAGGAGGTCTTCTCCTCCGAGATCTGCGAGGCCATCACCCCCACTTTGGTGGCGGTCATGAAGAGCATCATGGCGGTGCTGGAGGACGTGCCTCCCGAGATCGCCTCGGACGTCTACGACTACGGCCTCATGCTCTCGGGCGGCTGTGCCCTTATGCCCGGTCTGGCCGACGCCATCCGCCGCGCCACGGGCCTGCGGGTCACGGTTGCCCGCAATCCCCGCGACTGTGTCATAAACGGTCTGGGCCGCATCATCAAGCACCCCGAGCTGTGGGGTACGGCCCTGGAATACCGTTTGAAGTAAGCCTTTCCACCCTCCGCTCTGAAAGGAGCCATCATGAACAACACCTTTTACACCCTCGGTGACTCCGCTGTCACCCCCGATCCCTCGGTTCTCCCCCCTCTGGGCGCCGATCCCGCCGAGGCGCGGCGTACCTTCTCCCGCATCGGCATCGCCTACGCCGTCCTGGTGCTGGCCCTCCAGGTAACCGCCGTCGTAGCCCAGTACCTGCTGTACTTCCTGGCTCCCGCAGTCCTGTCCTACTGGTGGATCAACTGGGTCTTCTCCCTGGTCCCCCTGTACGGAGTGGCTCTGCCCCTCATGTGGCTGATCCTCAAGGGGATGCCCGTATCCCCCCACAACCGTGACTACGCGCTCAACCGCACCGCCACCCTGGAAAAGACTCCCTTCCACATGGGTCATTGGACCATCCTTCTGATCATCGCCTTCGGATGCATGACCGCCGGCTCCCTGGTGGGCAACGTCATCATGATGATCCTGTCGGCCATCCTGGACTACGACTACGCCAACGCCCTGGCGGCCATGGTGGACAGCTCCCCCGTCTGGGCCACCTTCCTGGGGGCCTGTGTCTGCGCCCCTTTAGGCGAGGAGCTGCTCTTCCGCAAGCTGCTCATCGACCGCACTCGCCGCTTCGGCGACCTGCCCTCCATCCTGCTGTCGGGCATCCTCTTCGGTCTGTTCCACGGCAATCTCTTCCAGTTCTTCTACGCCGCCCTGGTGGGTATGCTCCTGGCCTACGTCTACACCCGCAGCGGCAATTACTGGTGGTGCGTGGCCATGCACGGCGTCATCAACCTCATGGGCAGTATCGTCACCCCCGGCCTGGCCGAGCTTCTCCCCGAGGACATGGTGAGCTTCACCAGCGTCCTCCAGCCCTTGATCTACCTGTTCATCCTGGTCTGGCAGTACGGTATGCTCATCGCGGGCATCGTCCTGTTCTGCGTCCTCTTCTCCAAGCGCAAGCTCTCC
This sequence comes from Clostridia bacterium, assembly GCA_017626655.1. The sequence goes on from JAGAIH010000362.1 coordinate 1,714, forward strand.
CGAGGCCCCGAGCCTCTCTACCGCGAGAACGCCGCCTCGGTCATGGTGGGCAACCTCGGCATGATCGTCTGCCTCGTCGTCATGGGGCTGGTCATGGCCATCAATCTGTGGCCCGTGCGATGATCGCGGCAAGCCGCCAATTACAGCAGTGAAATACGCCTTACGGCGTGTGAAATTCGCCCTTCGGGCGAGTGAAGGTTCAGATCCTTCGGATCTGTCCGACTTTCTATCCATGAATACCCAAGAAAGGAGCCCGCCATGGCCGCCCGCAGCTCAACCAAGTCCATATCCCGCCTGTGGGGGCTGGGGATCGCCTTTCTGGTGGTCTGCGCGGTCTACGTCATTCGCCTGGCGGCCCTGGAGCTGACTCCCGAGAACATCGGGGGTCACAAGCAGGACGGCACCACCGAGCGCACCGTGGTGGTCCAGGCCGTCCGCGGTCAGATCTACGACCGCAACGGCGTTCCTCTGGTGACCAACGCCTACACCTATGACCTGACGCTGGACTATTCCGTCCTCCCCACCGATCAGACCGCCCGCAACGCCGCCGTCCTTCAGGCCCTCCGTATGCTGGAGACCTGTGGAGAGGTAGATCGGTTCTGCACCTACGATTTCCCCTTTGACGGGTACTACCCCAATTACACCTACAAATCGGTGGCCTCGGATCCCGTATCCGACACCCACGATACCTTCCTGGACGTGGTCGAGACCAACGGTCTGCGCCGCGAGGCCATCCTGCGGATCAAGAGCGAGAAGCGCATGAACACCTCGGAGGCCAACGACTACTACGACGCCGACCCTCTCGCCTGCATCACGGCACAGCGGCTCACTACCTACTTCGTGGAGGAGTACGAGCTGGACGCTAAGGGGGAGGACGGCTCTCCCCTGTACGGAAACGCCGATATTGACCGTCTGATCCGCGTCCTCTGGGGCATGGAGGCGGTGGGCTTCTCCCGCGCCAACGATTACGTCCTGGCCAAGGACGTCACCATGGAGACCATCACCCACGAAAAGGAGCTGGGCATCGCGGGCATCGGCTTTACCACCAACGCCACCCGTGTCTACTGCTTCCCCGGCTACGCCTCCCACATCCTGGGGCAGACGGGCCCCATCTACGCCGAGGAGTGGGCCTACTACAAGGAGCTGGGCTACGCCATGAACGCCACCGTGGGCAAGTCGGGCTGTGAGGCCGCCTTCGAGGAGTACCTCCACGGCCAGGACGGCGTCAAGGTGGTGGTGGAGGACAAGGACGGCCGCATCGTCCGGGAGTACATGAGGACCGAGCCCGTGGCGGGCAAGGACGTCTACCTCACCATCGACATAGACCTCCAGATCGCCGCCGAGGAGGCCCTGGCCGAGAATGTCCGCTACGTGCGGGAGACCTACCGCCGAGAGGACTGCAAGGCGGGGGCCATCGTGGCCATGGACCCGGGCAACGGGGAGCTTCTGGCCATGGCCTCCTACCCCACCTACGATCTGGCCACCTTCAACCGCGACTACGACAGCATCGTGTCCAACGACGCCCTCCCCCTCCTCAACCGCGCCCTGGGCGGTCTCTACGCCCCCGGCTCCACCTTCAAGCCCGGTATGGTGGCGGCGGGACTCACCGAGGGGGTCATCACCTCCTCCACCAAGCTGGAATGCGCGGGGACCTACACCTACTACCAGAGCTACCAGCCCGACTGCTGGATTCACAACAGCTCAAGTGCCGTCAAGCAGCACGGCTGGATCAACGCCGCCGAAGCTCTGCGGGTGTCCTGCAACTGCTATTTCTACGATCTGGGCAGACAGTTGGGCATCGCCAACATGAATCTCTACTGCCGTATGTACGGTCTCGGCGAGGCCACGGGCATTGAGCTGGGGGAGCAGACAGGCTCTCTGGCAGGCCCCGACCACCGCGCCGAAATGCACGGTCTGGAGTGGCAGCCCACCGACACCATCGCCGCCGCCATCGGCCAGTCGGACAACGCCTTCACCCCCCTCCAGCTGGGGGTCTACGCCTCCACCCTCTTCAACGGCGGCACCCGCTACGCCGCCCACCTGCTTCTGAAGGTCCGGGATTTCTCCACCCGCACCGACGTTTTCGTATCCAAGCCCTCTGTGCTGAGCGAGTTTACCCTGTCGGACGCCCACCGTCTCACGGTCATCGAGGGCATGGAGCAGATGGTGGCGACCTCAAGCGAGGTCAGCCGCTATATGCGGAATGTTCCCGTCACCGTAGCGGGCAAGACGGGTACCGCCCAGACCGGCGCCAAGTCCACCGAAAACGGTCTCTTCATTTGCTGCGCCCCCTCCCGAAGCCCCGAGATCGCGGTGGTCTCGGTCATCGAGCGGGCAGGCGGCGGCTCCTACTCGGCTATGTCGGCGGGGGCGGTTTTGGAAGCATACTACAAGAACAAGTAAGTTCAAACCGACTTTACAATCATCCTGTATCCTATGAAAGGAACCCCCATGGAACAGAAACGCTTTTCCAAGCTGGACGACGGCTTTGTCTGCGTCCATTGTGGGCGTGAGGTCAAGCCCCTGGGCTACTCCTCCCGCAACCACTGTCCCTTCTGCCTCTGGTCGCGGCACGTGGACATCAATCCCGGCGACCGCGCCAACCCCTGCGGGGGAGATCTGGAGCCCATCTCCGCCGAGCCGGATCCCAAGAAGGGGTACATCATCATCTCCAAGTGCCAAAAATGCGGGGAGATCCGCCGTTGCCGCGCCGCCCACGAGGCCAAGGTACAGCCCGACGACCTGATGCTGATCATTCGGCTGACGGCGAGGGGGAAGGCGGAAAGGCCGAAACGGTAAGTTGCGGGTTGATACCGCAAATGATGTGCGCCACAGGCGCAATGATGTTCACCACGGGCTGCCGCGGTGAAATGATGTTGCCCCGTCGGGGCAAACGATGTGCGCCCCTTGGGCGCAACGGAAAGGGAACGAACGGTTTCGCCCTACAAAGCCAAATTTGAAAACAAACTATATTAAGGATATCTTCCCATGAACCAACTTCTCCAAACCAAAGGCAAGCTCCTGGGCGTCGATTTCGGCGACAAGCGGACGGGGCTGGCCATTTCCAACGATATGCGTACCCTCGCCTCGGGGATCACCCAGATCTCGGTGGGGGGGATGCAGAAGACCGCCGCCGCCGTGGCGCAGGTAGCCAAGGATCGGGCCGTGGTGGGTGTGATCGTGGGGCTTCCCGTCAACATGGACGGCTCCCATGGCCCCCGCGCCCAGCACGCCGAGAAATTCGCGGGACTGCTCCGCGAGGCTCTGACCGCCCTCTCGGCGGAGATCCCCGTGGTGATGCAGGACGAGCGCATGACCACCATGGCCGCCTCCCGCTACCTCAACGAGACCGACACCCGCGGCTCCAAGCGCAAGGGGGTCATCGACACCCTCTCGGCCGAGATCATCCTGCAAAACGCCCTGGACAAGCTCCGCTTCATGAAGGAGCGGGCAGCCGCCGAAGCTGACGAGGCCGACACTACAGAAAGCGAGGACACCCCATGAGCGAGAAGATCCACGAAGCCCTACCCGTCAAGATCGCGCGGCTCACGGTGAAGGCCCTGGGCATGATCCTGGTCTTCGGCACCATCCTGTTCTTTATCTGGCGGGCCTTCATCTCCACCATCGTCCCCGCCGAGGTCAAGTACCTGTCGGCCAACGCTCCCCTCAAGGAGGCCTACGCCGCCGCCCTGGCCGAGGGAAAAGAGGTGACGGTCTTCTACCAGGAGAGCCAGTACGACACCACCACGGTACGGGACAAGAACTACAGCTACTTCACCGCCAAGGATGCCCGCTTCATCCAAGAGGCCAACCAGGTCCAGATCCTGTTCCGCTACAACAACGCCACCATCCGCCATCTGGTGGAGGACTACAGCCTCACCGAGATCCCCGACCGCGCCGAGGACCTCTACGACGTCACCCTCTACGTGGCCTACGATCTCACCCCCGACAACCTCACCGACAACGCGGGCAACGATCCCGCCGCGGTGAAGTTCGTCCGCTACCACGCCACCTCCTCCGAGCTCGCCCAAAGCCTCATCTACAACTACCGCCGCATGACCTTCGACGGTCTGGACATGACGGTCACCGACACCCCCGTCCTAGCGGTCTATGTGGACGTCTACTACCTGGGCGATCTGGACTACGAGGCCGAGCCATACGGCACCATCTGCATATACGATTACGCCGCCGAGAACACCTACGGTACCCTGACCAAGCAGGAGATCGAGGCACTGGAGAAGCTTTCGTGACCCCCCCGTTCTCGGCCGGCCGAGAACACCTACGGTACCCTGACCAAGCAGGAGATCGAGGCCCTCGAGGAGCTGCCCTGATCCCGCCATATCCCCCGCCAAGCCCCGCTTGCAGTACGGCCCCGCGCCGCCGTCTGCCTGCGGGGTCTTTTTTGCCATTCTACCGCGATATCCGCTCCATTCTCCCGAAAATTTCCCCATTCAGGCCCGTTTGGGGGCGATTCTACCGTGAGTTCCCCCGCATTCTCCCGTGAGTTTCCCTCCCGTCTCCCCGTAGTTGCCCTCGCGCGGGATAGAGTATACCCCAAAATTTCGGTAAATTTGTTGACAAAACAACCTCGGTATGCTATAATAAGCCGAATCATTTCCGGAGGTACCAGCCCATGACTCATGACATCCGTGATACCCTTCGCGAGGAGATCCCAATCTTTTTTACCACCGACGATACCTACATCCCCTACCTGGACGTCGCCATCTCCTCCCTGATCTGTAACGCCTCGAAGGCGTATACCTACCGACTCATCATCCTCAATACCGGCATCAAGCAAGAGAATATCGACCTGGTCAAGCGTCGGGAACGCGAGGGCTTTGCCATCGACTTCGTGGACATCACCGAGCAGGTCAAGGACATCCAGTCCCGCTTCAAGAACGTCTACCACTTCTCGGTGGTGACCTACTACCGTCTCTTCATCGCCTCCATGTTCCCGCAGTACAGAAAGATCGTCTACCTGGACTGCGACCTGGTGGTGCTGGGGGACATCTCCCGGCTCTACCATACCGACCTCCGGGGCAACATCTTCGGCGCGGGTCCCGAGATGTTCGTGCAAAGCACTCCCGAGTTCCGCCGCTACGCCGAGGCGGCCCTGGGCGTGGATCCCGACGGATATGTCAACGCGGGAGTCCTGGTGGTGGATCTGGAGCAGTTCCGCAAGCATAAGATTGAAGAGAAGTTCATCGACCTCATCACCCGCTACGATTTCGACCTCCTGGATCCCGACCAGGCCTACCTCAACTATCTCTGCGACGGAAAGATCCTGACCCTGCCCAGCGGCTGGAACAAGGAGCCTCTGCCCCTGCCCTGCGAGGGAGATCTGAACATCGTCCACTACGCCCTCTACAAAAAGCCCTGGCAGTACGACGACGTCATGTACGGCGAGCATTTCTGGAGGTACGCCGAGACGTCTCCCTACTACGAGGAGATCCTCCGCCGCAAGGCCGCCTTTGGGGACGAAGACCGAGCCGAGCGCGTCGCCATGGCGCAGGAGATCCTGGAGCACGGCACCAAGATCGCCGGATCCGACTACACCTTCGTGACCAAGCTGGGCCGCAGATAAGGAGACCGACACATGGAACAGTCAGCCCATAAGCTCCTGCTTCTGGAGCGCATCGCCGACCTGGAGAGGAAGCAGCTCTGGCACCTGGACGTGGAGGACGACCCCGAGACCTACCCTCTCATGCCCGATAAGGTGGATTACCTCAATAAAAAGCTCCGCAACAAGATCATGAGCCGCATCGCCAACCGCGCGGGAGAGAAGTTCTTCGAGACCCTCATCCGAAACGGCCAGCTGGTCATCAAGGAGGTGCGGGGACTGGAGAACTTCACCGCCGTGGAGGGAGGTAAGCTCATCACCTGCAACCACTTCAGCGTGGGGGACAACTACGCCGTCTGGCGGGCCATCCGCGACCACGTAGGCGGTAAAATGCTCTACAAGGTCATCCGCGAGGGCAACTACACCAATCCCCCCAAGCCCTTCGGCCTCATGATGAAGCACTGCAACACCCTCCCCCTGTCCAGTCAGACCGCCACCATGAAGAAGTTCAATCAGGCGGTCCGTACTCTTCTTAGCCGCGGGGAGTCCATCCTCATCTACCCCGAGCAGGGCATGTGGTGGAACTACCGCAAGCCCCGCCCCATGCAGGAGGGCGCCTTCGCCCTGGCGGTGCTGAATAAGGCCCCCGTCATCCCCTTCTTCATCACCATGGAGGACACCGATACCATAGACGGCGACGGCTTCCCCGTCCAGGCCTTCACGGTCCACATCCTCCCCGCCATCTACCCCGATGCCTCCCTTCCCCTCCCCGCCCGCAAGGAGAAGATGCGGCGGGAGAACTATGAGGCCTGGGTGCGTGTCTACGAGGAGTTCTATGGGATCCCTCTGGTCTACAGTGAGGAGACCGACGCATGAAGCTCTACCTGTTCATCATCGGCGTGTCCATGACGATCATCGCGGGGATCAACATCGCCTGCGGTGTGGCGTCTCCCCTGTACGCTGCCATGGCGGTGGTCTTCTGCGTGGTGCTTCAGATCATTCTGGATTCCCTGGCCGCCCTGGCCATCCGTCTCACTCCCGACCGCCTCTACCCCGCCGAGTCCCCCCGCTACCGTGTCCGTAGCTGGGAGAAAAAGCTCTACCTCAAGCTGGGGGTCCGCGTCTGGAAGGACCACATCCCCGACCTGGGCGGCATCGGCGGCTTCAGCAAAAGAAGGCTTCAAGCCCCCGACGACCCCGCCTACATTGAAAAGTACGTCATCGAGTGCCACAAGGGGGTGCTGACCCACAGGCTCTGCTACCCGCTGGGGATTCTGGTCATGCTTACCCTCCCGGGCGTCTGCGCTCTCACCATCGCTCTGCCCGTGGCGGTCATCAACCTCATTCTCAACGCCCTGCCCACCATGGCCCTGCGGTATAATACGCCTATGCTCCTCGGGATGCTGAAGCGGATGAAGCGGAAGCAGAGCGGGGCCGAGACCAAAGAGCGTGCGGAAGCGGCGGTGTGATACTTCCCTTCCCCGCCAAGCTCCCTTCCATCAGAAAAGGTGTCTCCCCTTTTGGGAAGACACCTTTCTTTATGGGCGATCGCTTCAAGGGTTACACTCCACCTTGAAGATCCCACAGCCTCTGTCGTTGCGGACGACCTCCACAGTGAGAGAAGCGGTCTTGTCCCCTGCCCGGATCTCGGCGGTCAGGGCATAGAAGGAGCCGCCCACGTTGGAATCGTAGTAGGCGGACCGCATACCCGTGGTCTTCTCCACCGTCGCGCCCTCGGTGAGGTCGATGCCCACCTTGGTCTTGACCTGCTCGGCAAAGGCGGCCAGCAGCTCCTCGGTCATGGCGGCGTCGGGATGGTAGAGAGCGGCGGCCTCGGCGTAGTCCTCATTTCCCAAGGCGACGAGCAGGGCGTCCATGGCGCCGCGGGCCTCCTCGCGGGTGACACCGCCCTCACAGGCGGTCAGGGAGGTGATCAGCAGGAGCAGGGCGGCGAGGACGGGCAAAATGCGGGCGGCGGTCTTGTTTCTATTCATAGGGAAAAGCCTCCTTGTTGTGTTGTACTGCTACAATAATACACGTTTAGAGGGCATTTGTCAAGAGGGTGGCCGAAAATTCCGAAAAACCGTCAATGCTCACAAATCAGCGGATTGGTTTCTGTGAAATACAGCAACAGAAAACACCGTACTACCCTTGCTCGGGTGATACGGTGTTTTTTCTGCATGGGATCACTCCCCGTCGGCCATATGGGCGTCCAGCTTCTTTTCGATCCTGGCCAGCTCCTGGGCCACAGGGTCGGGGATATGGACCTGGTCCAGAACTTGGTTCAGGTCGTCGGGCTTACGGCCTCCGCGGCGCACCACCCGGGCAGGGATACCCACGGCGGTGGAGTTCTCGGGGACCTCCTTGAGGACCACGGCGTTGGCGGCAATCTTGGAGTTGTCCTCGATCTTGAAGGGGCCCAGGACCTTGGCGCCCGCGCCAACCAATACGTTGTTGCCGAGGGTGGGGTGACGCTTGCCCACGTCCTTGCCGGTACCGCCCAGGGTCACGCCCTGGTAGAGGGTGCAGTTATCCCCGATCTCGGTGGTCTCGCCGATGACCACACCCATACCGTGGTCGATGAACAGCCCCTTGCCGATGGTGGCGCCGGGGTGGATCTCGATGCCGGTCTTGTGGCGGGCCCACTGGCTGACGGCGCGGGCGGCGAAGTAATGCTTTGACAGGTAGAGCTTATGGGCCACGCGGTAGGCCAGGATGGCGTGGACGCCCGAGTAGAGGAGCAGGATCTCCAGATCACTGCGGGCGGCGGGGTCGCGCTGGCGGACGGCCTCAATGTCGGTGGCGATTTCTTCGCGGATGGCGGAGATGGTGTCGGTCACCTTGCGGGTAGACCTTTTGCAGATACGGGGCAGATCAAAGTTGATGATATACTCACGATCACGGTTCATGGGCGGGTACCTCTTGGGGGGATTGGAATGGGATGGGATGCCCTCTCTGTCACGCCTGCGGCGTGCCACCTCTCCCATGGGAAGAGGCTTACCTGCGAGGGTGCAAAGGCCGCAGGCGGGTGAGAGGGCTTTCTACGGACATAGCGGAGATCGATAACGGATCAGCGTCGGATCTTCTTGGACAGGAGACAGACCAGGCGCTCCAAGGCGGGGGAGAAAATGAGGTTGATGGCCAGCTCCAGAAGATAATTGATGCCGGCGCAAATGATCAGAATGAAGTACACAGCGGAATACCCGGCGCCTGCGGCGAATTCGCTGATGGTGCTGTAGATCAGGAAGCAGCCCAGCACGAACACACCGGTATTGACGGTGGGCACCAGAGCGGCGGCCACGAAGACGGCCAGCCATACGCTCTTCTTGGACAGGACACGGTAGACCCAGCCCCCGACAAAGCCCGCGGCGGTGGTCTTGACGGTGCAGATCAAGGCGGCCATGATGGGGGTGTTATCGAACAGGAAGCCCGTGAAGGGATCCATGTGCATGACGCCCAGGGACACGAACACGGTCATGCCGTAGATAAAGCCCAGGATGGCGCCTGCGGCGGGACCCAGGAGCATGGCGCCCAGGGCGATGGGGATCAGCACCAGGCTGATCTTGGTGCCGAAGGCGGGGATGGCGACACCCGAGAAGTGGAGGGCCATGATCACGGCGGTGAGCAGGGCCAGCTGGACGAGGTAGAGGATCTGCTGCTTTTGCTTGCGGCGGCGATCCCGCAGGGTGGGGGCGGTACGGCCGACGGTGCCGTCCTCCCGAGCGACGTTCCGCTCGTTTTGGTTGTTGTTCATGTTCTTTCTCCTTTGAGGACTTTCACCTCATGCTGCCGTCCGCTCAGGGTACGGCGCGTAAAAATGTATGATCGCCGCTTGCCTTGGGGCTTTGCGGGAATCAACTTACTTGTTTTTCTTGGCCTCTCGCTCGGCGGTGGCCTTGTAGATGAAGTACAGCCCCAAGAGCGTCAGATCGAGCTCGCGGACGATCTCATGGGTACAGGCGGGTAGGACCAATTCCGCCAGGCCTCCCGTGGCCACGATGGGCAGGGCGGCGTTTGGGGGGAGCTTCAGCTCCTCCTTGATGCGCTCGATCATGCCGTCAATCATGCAGGCGGTGCCTAGGACCAGTCCCGAGCGGAGGGCGGCGGCGGTATTCTTACCCAGAGCGGAATCGGGGGCCTTCAGCTCCATGTAGGGGATCTGGGCGGCGGCGGCGCGGAGGCCCTCCAGCGAGGTCGTCACGCCGGGGGCAATGGAGACGCCCACCAGCTCTCGGGCCATGTTCACGGCTCCGCAGACGGTAGCGGTACCGAAGTCCAGGAAGATCACGGGAGCGCCGTAGAGCTTCACGGCGGCAGAGGCGTTGGTAACGATATCGGCCCCCAGGGCGGCGGGATCCTCCACCCGCAGGCTGATGCCGGTACGGACACCGCCCCCGATGTGGGTGACGGGGATGGGGGCGTCGCCCCCCAGCTTCTCCACGGCGGCCTCCAGGGTATGGGTGAGCTGGGGCACCACGGAACCCATCACGGCGGCGGTGATGGCGCCGTGGTAGCCCTTATCGGCCAGCAGACCGCGGATGATGACGGCATACTCGTCGGCGGTTCGCCCCGTGGCGGCGGACAGCTTGGCGGTGAGGGCTGGGGTAGGGCGGGGATCGGCGGCGGTCAGGTCAAAGAGACCCAGGGAAATGCTGGAATTGCCGATGTCGATGGCCAGGAGCATGGGAAACCTCCTTATAGAGTATGTGATAGCGGGAAAAAGAGTAACGGGTCAATTCGTAATTCGCAATTCGTAATTCGTAATTCGTAATGACGCGGAGAGGCATACGAAATACGAAAGCCCTGTGCCGCGTCCCGCGGAAGTGCAACCGCACGCCTGCCAAGCCGTTCCTCCGTTCTCCCAATTACGAATTACGAATTATGAATTACGAATTTCAATCCTCGTCCTCGTCGCTCTCTCCGATGCGCTTTCTTGTGTTCGCGGGCTTCATGCGGAGGCGGGCGCGGGCTTTTTCCACGTCGTAGGGGGGCAGGGTCTTGAGCTTCTTGAAGGCGTCGAAGCTGCCGTCCTCGGCGGCGCGGACGTAGAGCTCGATGGCCTTTTCGCGGTCGTACATCCGCCCCAGGCCCTCCTCGGCGCACTTGGCCAGGAGGTACTCGGCGTTGCCCTTGGCGGCTCCCACGTAGTCCCCATCGTGGCGGGCGGCCTTGCGGATGTAGCGGATGGCCTCGTACTCGTCGGCCTCCACGATCTCAAAGCGCTTGTCCATGAGCTCGTCGGCGTACTCCCCGTTCTCGTCGGGGGTGGGGGGCAATAGAAAAGCGGAATCGGGGGTGTCGGGGCGGTGGAAGGGGATGCGGCGGATGCTGATGATGTCGGGCTCCCCCACACAGCCCGTGAGCCGCACCATGGCCAGGTAGAGCTGAGCCTCGATGCACCCGCACTCGGCGGCGGTGAGCATATAGGCGTAGCCCTCGGCGGGGTCGCAGGGGACACCGCGGCCCGTGACCAGCATGGCCCCCGCGTTGTAGGCGGCGTCACCCTCCTCCTCGTAGCGGAGGTAGGTGTACAGCTCGAAGGCCTTTGCGGGGTCGGGATCGATGCCGTAGCCGTACTGGAGGCAGTAGGCGTAGTTGAAGATGGCGCGGGTGTGGCCCGCCTTCATGCCCTCATCGTAGATGCGGAGGGCGTCGGTGTATCGGCCCTCGGTGAAGAGGGCATTGGCTTTGATAATGGCGTTATCCAGATTCATTTACTTACGGTAATATACGTAATGCACCACAATGGTCCTCTCCACGCCGCCGTGCTCCTTGTCGGGGGCGGTGATGACCACCCCGTCGTTGGACATCAAAATCCACGCTTGCATATCGTTGATATCGCACCGCAGGATGGTCTCGGAGGGAGTGGAGACGATGAGCTCGTCGGTCTCCCGCTTGATGTTCAAAGAGCCGCTGCGGCCGATGACGTCCTCGTTGTCGCCGTGCTTTTCGGTGATGTACTTGATGGGATAGCCGCAAATTTTTTCGGCCATATCGTGGCGGAAGCGGGGGGAATCGGGGTTCTTGCTCTTGGTCCAGTGGGACACGACTTTCTTGAAAAAGCCCATGGTTGCGGCTCCTTTCGGGGGGATTCAAATTTGGGTTTGACGGTGGGTTTATAAACCAACGTGTAAAGAAGAGACTGCCATGTTACGGGCGCACACATAGGTGCGCACCTACCCTCGATTTTTTAGTTGTGATCGTAACTTTTTGGCACTCGGTAGGGGCGCACCTATGTGTGCGCCCTCTAACGAAACACACGCCGGCCTGTTCCATCAAACAGACCGATAAATCCCAATTTACAGCTCGATCTTCTCGCCCGTGAGGAACTCATAGGCGGCCATATACTCCTCGGCGGCCTTACGGCAGCGGGTGGACTTCGGATCATACCTGCGAATACCGCGAAGCATGATATTCTTGGGGGTCTCCTCGGGGTCGATCAGCTCCAGGGCGGTGACATCGTAGCCGTTCGCCTCCAGTTTCTTCAAGCGAAGGGTATCGGTGGCGGCATCGCAGAGCTTCTGACGGAGCATGGAATGTTCGGCCACGAAGGCAAGGGCGGGGCTGTTCAGACGGCGGTTGAGGTCGTGATGACAGCAGGGGGTGGAGAGGATGACCTTGGCCCCCCACTCGGAGGCCTTGTCCAGGACGATATCGGTGGCGATATCGCAGGCGTGGAGGGAAATGACCATGTGGACCTGCGCCCCCTCGGGGAATTCGTACCTCGTGACGTCCCCGCAGATAAAGGACAGGCCCTCCATGCCCAGGTTGCGGGCGATGGCATCACACTCCGCCATGACCTCGGCCTTCATGTCCACGCCTACCATCCGGACGGCGCGGCCCTTTATGGCGGTGAAGTAGTGGTAGACCGCAAAGGAGAGGTAGCTCTTGCCGCAGCAGAGGTCGGCGATGTGAAGGGTCCCCTCGGCGGGGAGGTGGCTCTCCACATCCCGGATCAGCTCCAGAAAGCGGTTGATCTGGCGGTATTTGGCCTGCTTTTTATCGTGAACGCGGCCGCTTGCGTCGCTGACCCCCAGCTCCATGAGGAAGGGCTCGGCACCCGACAGGATCCGTCGCTTGGCCTTGTCGTTGCCGCCGATTGTGATCTTCTTGGGGGTGTTGTCCCCGCCGTTCAGAGCTTTTTGGATAGGGGTAGCACCCATAAGCGTCTCTTTACCGCCCTTGGAACGGCGCAACTCGCAGTTTCCCGCTGTGGTCATGAGATTGATCTGATCGAACTCACCCACCAGAGCAGACAGGACGGCAGGAGCGTCGGGGAGGCGGATATTTTCCTGGGAGGCTTGGACCGGCTTTTTTCGGTTGACCTCGGTGTCGGCCACGTCGGCTACCCGCAACGTCTCCTGCTGGAGGACGGTCTCCCCCTTGACCCGCTTGAGGGTAAGGGTCACGCGGGACACGGCTTTATCCACAGGCTTGGAGAAGACGGCCTTCACGAGGATCTCATCCTGGGCGGTGTCACAAAGCAGAGCCGCAAGAGATGCGGCGGGGGTGGAATTCTCCATGGGAGCGGTCTCCTTTCAGCCACGAGGGCGGATCACTTTCTCTTTTTCTTCTTGGATGTATTCGTCCTGTCCCCGCCACGGGGCGGGTTTGGGATGTTGCCCTTGGTGATAACGGGAGCTGTATCCTCCGCAGGAGCTTCCTCTCCCTCGGCAGGCTTCTTTTTCTTGAAGGAGATCTTGGATTCCTTCCCGGCCGCCAGCCGCTTGATATTCTCGCGGTGCATGAAGACCACCAGCACCGCCATGACCACCGACACGCCGCAGGCAGTGAAGTTCTGCCCCTGCGCAAAGGCGGTAAAGATAACGGGGTACAGGCACATTCCCATCACCGAGCCCAGGGACACGTATCGGGTGCCCACGACGATCACCACGAAGATAAACAGGCAGATCAGAAACACGATGGGAATATATCCGTTCAGCGGGTTGAGCATATCCAGCATGAAAATGACCATGGCCGAGGTCGCCACGCCCTTGCCGCCCTTGAATTTATAGAAAACGGGGAACATATGGCCCAGCATGACGAACAGGCCCGCGATGGCCGCACCCGACAGGTTCACGATGAACAGCCGCTCCCCCGTGGAGGTGTCCACGATGACGGTGGAATAGACGAAATGACCGAAGGCAACCGACACGGCGGCCTTGGCCATATCGCCCAGCAGGGTGAACAGTGCCGCCCGCTTTCCATAGGTGCGCAGCATATTGGTGGTGCCCGCGTTGCCGCTGCCGTAGCGGCGGATGTCGTCGTTGTACTGCTTTTTGGATATGATGAGCCCGAAATTCAGACTGCCCAGCAGGTACGGCACGATCATGCAAAGCAGGATCCCGCCCAAAAGAATCAGGCCTGCGTATACGGTGTTCTCCGCCCCCAGCCTCTCGCTCAGGAAGGATACCAGATTCCATTGTTGGATTTTTTCCATAGTGCTCTCTACTCCTTGGTTTCTCGGTTTTGTCGTGCTGTGATACCTTGACGGTTACGGTTTTTCGCTCCGCCCGAACAGGCGGTTCAACCGCTTGCGGGCGGCCTCGCGGCGGGCGGCGGTCTCAACGCCGTCGTAGGCGGCGGTCAGAATACGCATCCCCTCGACCTCGGCGGCCAGGATATCCGATTCGGCGGGCTCCCTCCCGACCAGAGCGGTGTACGCGGCGCGGGAGAGGGCATAGGATGTCTCCCCGTCATCCAAAAGGATCACGGTATCCTCCTCGATCCGATCCACACACAGCCACATGGGCGTCTCCTTTCCCGCTCACTTGCAGAGCTTCACATAGATATTCAGCTTATTATACCATATATTTTGAAGATTTGCAAGGGCTTTGGTGAGATTTTGGATGAGTTGCGGGAGAAAACCAGCAAAAAAAGAGGAGACCTTACGATCTCCTCTTGCCAAATCTGAGTCTTATTCCTCGTCGGAGGCGGGGGCGCCGTCCAGGGCCTTGAGGTCGTCCTCCTCCACGATGCACTCGAACTTCTCACCGCAGTTGGGGCAGCGGAGATTCTCGGGGTCGATGGAGGAATCGAAGTTGATGACGTCGCCGCAAGCGGGGCAGATGACCTCGAAGTACTCGTCCTCATCCTCATCCTCGCCGAAGAAATCGTCGTCGTCCTCGTCGTCAGACAGGTCGTCGAAGCCGCAGTCGAAGTCGCAGCCGGCGCAGTCGCCGTCGCACTCGAAATCGTCGTCATCGTCGAAGTCCTCATCCTCGTCCTCGTCATCGAGGTCGAGCAGGACCTCCTCAACGTCGCCCAGATCCTCGTCCAGCTCCTCGCAGTAGTCCTTGAGCTCGCAGATCTCAGCCTGCATATCGTCCATCTCGGCGGCCATCTCGGTGACCATATCCAGCAGGGCCGCGATCAGCTTGCCCTCCTTGGTGGTCTTGTCAGGCTCCAGACCGTCGCACAGGCCCTTCAGATACATTGCCTTTTCCATCATAGACATGACAAAAGTCTCCTTTTCCGTAAAGAATGGAAGTGTGACCCGCGGCCAATGCGACCGCGAAGTCGGAATGCGCTATGGGAAATTAAGCGCGGGACAGGTACTCGCCGGTACGGGTGTCGATCTTCAGGACCTCGCCCTCGTTGATGAACAGGGGAACCTTAACGACCGCACCGGTCTCCAGGGTGGCGGGCTTGAGGGTGTTGGTAGCGGTGTTGCCTGCGAAGCCGGGCTCGGTTGCGGTAACGGCCAGCTCCACGAATGTGGGAGGCTCCACGCCCAGGATGGTGCCCTTGTAGGAGATAATCTTGCACATCATCTCTTCCTTGACGAACTGGAAGTTCTCGCCGACCTGATCGTGACCGATGAGGGTCTCCTCCCAGGTCTCGGTGTCCATGAAGTGGTACAGATCGCCGTCATCGTAGGAGTACTGCATATCCTTACGCTCGATGTACGCGTTCTCGAACTTGTCGGTGGGGTTGAAGGTGCGCTCGGTCACGCCGCCGGAGATGCAGTTCTTGATCTTGGCGCGGACGAAAGCGGCGCCCTTACCGGGCTTAACGTGCTGGAACTCGATGACCTGATAGACGACGCCGTCCATGTCAAAGGTCAGACCGTTCTTGAAATCGCCTGCTACTACCATTGTAAAATACCTCCAAAGGTTTATTTTTCTTGTTTGGTACGGACAAAACCGACCAAATGGGGTTGTCCGCATACAGTTACATCCTATTATACACCAAAACGGCGGATTTGACAAGGGGGTACGGAAAAGTTTTTTGCGGTTTGGGGGGATTTTTTTGTAAAAACAGGGGACTTCCCCGAAGGAAAGTCCCGTATTTGGTGTTTTTCAAGGCGCAGGGGTGATCCCATACAGCTCCGGCAACTCGTCATAGATGTCGGGGATGGACTCCAAGGCTCCGTCCCGCAGCTTAGTGACCATGCCCACGGTGGCGCAGGGAGGGACGGGCTCGATGAAGTTCCAGGCGAGCAGCTCCACGTAGTCGCCGCTGTTCAGCTCATCGAAGGCTTCGCCCAAATCCTCGAAGTCATAGATGAGCAGGTGACATTCGGGATAGGTACTGCCGCTGAGGAGATAGGATCTGGAGCTGTTCTGTTCCTTCAGGATGTACCCCCGCACGGAGCCGACTCCCGCCTCTATGGCGTCCTCGGGGAGGGCGATCACCTCAAAGGCCAGCGTCACGCCCCGGCCCTCGCTGAAGATCAGCTCGTATTGCCCTGCGGGGAGGGTCTTGTGCTTCCCTCCCGTCACCAGGGATACCGTCGGACGGAAGTGCTCCACGGCATACTCGTCGGGGGCGATCTCCGCCCCCTCAATGGCGTATTCGGCCGTCTGGGAACCCATGTGGATCCGCTCACCGTCCTCCACCCGCCAGAGTGACCAGGCATCCCCTCGGCTGATGGGACATCCGGGCCGATAGGCTTCAAAAAGGATGGCCAGCTCGGTGTCCGTCTCGGTATACAGCACCCGCTCCATGGACACCGCGTAGGGGAGTTCCGTCCCGTCCGAGCGGATGGTGAAGTCGCAGTAGTCCACGTACTCGCCGTCATGGTTCAAGGCGTAGAGGCGGTACAGACCGGGGAGCCAATTTTCGGGGGAGAGCAGGGTCAGCCCGTCGTTGTAGACGGCGTAGCCGCCGTTCTGCTCATCGGGGCGTACCAGCACCGCCTCCAGAGATTGGAGCCAATCCGCGCCCTCTCCGTTGGCGGGGCCTGCCAGCTTGACAATACTGTATTTGCGGTGAGGCATGAGATCCACCCCCGGCTCGGCGGCCTTCACCGTAATGGGCAGTCCCGTCGCGCCGTATTCAATGCTGTCGGGGGTGGTGACGGTGTAGGGCCGATCGTCTGCTGGCGGATAATCCGACGTAGACAACGTCTCATCCTCCCCCCAGGTCAGCTCCCCGGGGTCCCCCACCGTGAAGGTGCACCAGGCTACCGACACGTACTTCTCTCCGTCATACTTGGTGGCGTGGAGGCGGTAATGCCCCACTGTCAGGGGCTCCTCCACAAGGATGCTCTTGCTCAGGGTGGCGTACTCGCCCCAAGCGGGCTTGGCGGATATCAAAACCTCCTCGGTATAGGTGATACCTACCACCACAGCTCCCTCCTCGGTCAGACGCTCCAGATGCCAGGCGTTATACATGGAGACGGTTTCTCCCTTACTCTTGCCTGTCATAACTACCGTAATGCGATTTGCTCCCACATCGTAGCCTTCCTGCTCCATGGACAGGGTGAAGTCCGCCCCCTCGGCGGCCATCTCGATGGTACTGCCCGCAGGCTTGACGGGGGGCTCGTAGGTGGCGGGCTCCCGCCCCGCGCGGATGATGAAGATCAGTACGCCCAGGGCGACGAGTCCCGATATGACGGCGGCACCCCAGCCGCTGTTCAGAAA
>JAGAIH010000363.1 GCA_017626655.1 Clostridia bacterium
GTGATATAATGAATGATATAAAAGACCCATCGCCCCACGGCAGAAAGGATACACCATGAAGACCATAGCCAGCTTTACCGTCAACCACGACACCCTGAAGGAGGGTATGTATATCTCCCGCATCGACGGAGACGTAGTCACCTACGATATCCGCATGAAGCTCCCCAACGGCGGCGACTACCTACCCACCCCCGCCGCCCACACCATCGAGCACCTCTTCGCCACCTACGCCCGCAACAGCGGTTTTTCGGATCAGGTGGTCTACGTGGGCCCCATGGGCTGTCGGACGGGCTTCTACCTTCTGGTCCGCGACAGCGTGAGCCACGAGAACGCCATCAAGCTGGTGCAGGATTCCTTCGCCTTCATCGCCGCCTACGAGGGAGAAATCCCCGGCACCGAGCGGTGGCAGTGCGGCAACTACCTGGAGCACGATCTCCCCGAGGCCAAGAAGGCCGCAGCGGAGCTGTGCAAGCACCTCACGGGCTGGACGGTGGAGAAGCTGTCCTACGATGCGCCCGCTACGGGGGTCTGAGACCGATCGTTCCAAAAATCGACCGATCATCCCTGATCTTGAAAATATGGTTGTTTTATAGTAAGATAGGGAATGTTAGATCCAATATACGCAAAGGAGAACAATCATGACAACGACTGAAATACTGATGCTGATCTTCGGCTCTGTGGGGAGCGGGATCGTGGCCGCTTTGGCGGTCTACGGGATCATGCGGAGAATGGAAAAGTGGAAAAGGGAGGTGGAGCCCATTTCACTGATCCCCGCCACGGACGGTACGCTCTGCACCTCCAACCGCGTTGGGCTGATCCGCGGTGTCATGTGGGGCTTTATTGTCCTGCTTGGCGTGATGCTGGCACTTTTGATCCTGTTTTTTGTCAAAAAGGATATTGTGTACTTGCTCGGCGGAGTGCTTTGCAGCTCGTCCGCTCTTTTGGTGGCCGTGATCTGGGTCCTTTTGCGCCGCAAGTACGGTGACTCCATCCGCTATACCGATACGGCCTTCACGGTCGTCAGCCTCCGCGCCGAGCCTCGCCGCCAGACCCACCCGTGGAACCATCTCCGAAGCATCACGGCGGTGGACGACACCCACATCCGCCTGGACTTCAAGAACGGTACCGCCATTACGCTGGCTTATCTGACCGACACCGACGATCTTCTGCGGACTGCCCGTACCCATATTTCTGAATAAGAAAGGAGCACCCCCATGAAACCTCCTCGCCTCCGCGCCCTCGCCGCTCTGCTTGCCGCCGCCTGTCTCCTGCCTCTGGCCGCCTGCGACAGCAGTACCCCCGACGAGACCGCCCCCGACACCCCCGCCGTCACCACCGAGGCCCCACCGAGGCCGTGACCCTCTCCCCCGAGGAGCAGCTGGCCGCCGACCGTCAGGCCTATCTGGATACCGTCACCTACCGCGACTTCGTCCTGACGGGGGAGGAAGCCCCCTACTATATGGGCCGCTGGTTCGACAAGGACATCGACGGCATCCCCCACAAGGTCACTCTTACCGACGTCGCGCACCTCTACTTCATGGTGGAGAACGCGACCTCCTTTGATGTGGCCTTCACCGTCATTACCACAGGCGCGGAGCCCTATTTCGCCTACTCCATCGACGGCGGCGAGCCTGTCCGTCAGCACATCACAGAGCCCACCGTCACCCTCCCCGACACCGGACGCCATACCGTCCGCATCATCGCCGACGGCATGACCGAGGGAGAAGGGAAGTGGGACCAGGAGAAGGGCTTCGCTGTCAAGTCTGTCACTCCCTCCGAGGGCGGCAGTCTGGTGGGCATTCGTCCTACCGAGAAGGTCATCTTCTTCTACGGCGACTCCATCACAGAGGGCATCCGCGCCCTGAACATGAACGCCACCTCCGACGGCAACAGCGCCACCAACGCCTACTCCTGGCAGTGCGCCGAAGCGCTGGGAGCCACCCCCTACCTCATCGGCTACGGCGCGACGGGCATCCTCATGACCGGCTCCTTCCACACCATGCAGAACGCCATCGACTACCTCAGCGACGGCCGCCCCGTGGATCATTCCGTCACCCCCGACGTCATCGTGGTCAACCACGGCACCAACGACGGCGGGCAGGACCGCAAGACCTTCGAGGAGGCGCTCACCGCCACCTTGGGCCACCTCCGCGAGACCTACCCCGACACCCCCATCGTCTACCTCATTCCCTTCAATCAAGCCCATGCCCGTGTCATTGCCTCGGCGGTGGAGTCCATGGACAACGCCTACGTGGTGGAGACCAGGGGCTGGAGGATCACCTACACCGACGGTCTCCATCCCGACGCGGCGGGTGCCAAGTACGCGGGAGAGAGGCTGGCCGCCGAGCTGAAGACCATTTTCGGTGAGGACTACTTCACCGAAAAGACCGAGTAAGGAGTGCGTATGCCTACCGTGACCGTCAATGACCGCACCTATGAGATCCTGGAGGAGTCCAAGCCCTACTTCCTCGGCCGCTGGTTTGAGAAGGAAGTGGACGGCATCCCCCACATGGCCACCACCACCGACGGGGCTCAGGTCTACTTCATGACCGAGGGCTGTACCTCCGTCAACCTGGATTTCACCGACATCACCCACATCCGCGTCCCCTTCTTTGCCTATACCATTGACGGGAGCGATCCCGTCCGCCGCCACATCACCGATCCCACCGTCCCCCTGCCCGACAGCGGCCGCCACGCCGTTTGTATCATCGCCGACGGCATGACCGAGGGGGAGGGGAAGTGGTATGAGGAGATCGGCTTCGCCTTGAAGGGGATCGCCCCCGGCGCGGGAGGGAAGCTGTGGGGCATCCGACCCACTGCTCCCTTGGTCTTCTTCTACGGCGACAGCGTCACCGAGGGCATCCGCGCCATTAGCATGGCTGCCGACAGCGACGGCAACAGCGCCACCCACGCCTATCCGTGGTACTGCTCCGAGGCCCTGGGCGTGACTCCCTACTACATCGGCTACGGCGCCACGGGCATGATCCGTACCGGCTGGTTCAACACCATGGCCAAGGCCATCGACGGCCTGAGCTGGCGGAATACTGTGGAGGAGTCCCCCGCCGCCAACCAAAAGCCCGACCTCATCGTCATCAACCACGGCACCAACGATATGGATTTTTCCATGCTGGAATACATGAACGCCATGAACTCCACTATGTCCCATCTGTATCGCCGCTACCCCGAGGTCCCAGTGGTCTACGTCATCCCCCTTCAGCAGACCCACGCCACCATCATCCGCCGCCTGATGAGTGAGTATCCGAACGGCTACGTCATCGAGTCCGAGGGCTGGCCTATCACCTACACCGACGGCATCCATCCCAACGCGGCGGGAGCTAAGGTCATGGGAGAGAAGGTGGCCGAGGGAATACGGGCTCTGGGGCTGATCTGATGTTGGAGAACTTCAAATTTGGGTTTATCGGTGTGTTGACCGTTCCTTTGCCTTCTCCAGCGGAGAAGGGGGACCGCGAAGCGGTGGATGAGACCGAGCAAGCTCGGCGAGCATTTGTAACCCAACTTATTGGGGGTACAGTTACGTTCCTACAACCATA
>JAGAIH010000364.1 GCA_017626655.1 Clostridia bacterium
AAATTGCCAATTTTTATTGTCAGATATATATGTTTCGTCTTTACACCCGAAACATATCGGTATGTTCTATGTGGCGGAGCGACGAGGGCGTCGCTCCCTACAGGTGTTTGTGCCAACTGAAACACACCGACAAACCCAAATTTGAAATCCAACCCCAAAAAAGGAACCACTATGAACTACTATCTCGGCATCGACATCGGCGGCACCAAGTGCGCCGTCGTAAGAGGGGATGAGAACGGCGCCGTCACCGCCAAGGTGCGGTTCGCCACCACCACCCCCGAAGAAACCTTGAACACCATCTACGAAACGACCCTCCGTCTCATCGAAGAGGGCAAGGCCATGGGCGAGGCCCCCCTGTCCATCGGCGTGTCCTGCGGCAGTCCCATGGATTCCAAGCGGGGCGTCATCCAAGAGCCTCCCAACCTCCTCGGCTGGAAGGATATCCACATCACCGAGGAGCTGACCGCCCGCACGGGGCTTCCCGCCTACCTCTGCAACGACGCCAACGCCTGCGCTCTGGCCGAGTGGCGGTTCGGGGCGGGGAGAGGCACCCGCAATATGGTCTTCTGCACCTTCGGCACCGGCTTCGGGGCGGGGCTGATCCTGGACGGCAAGCTCTACGCCGGCACCAACGACAACGCCGGTGAGATCGGCCATATCCGCCTGGATAGCGAGGGACCCATGGGCTACTATAAGATCGGCTCGGTGGAGGGCTTCTGCTCCGGCGGAGGACTCCGCAAGCAGGGCCAGCGGTACGCGCTGAAGGCCCTCCAGGAGGGCATCGTCCCCGCCTACTGCCCCACGGTGGAGGACCTGGACACCGTCACCGCCCTCTCTATGGCCAATGCCGCCCACGCCGACCCCCCCGATCCCACCGCCCTGGCGGTCTGGGAGGAATGCGGCCGCCGTCTGGGCTACGCCATGGCCATCCTGGTGGATCTGCTCAACCCCGAGCGCATCGTCCTGGGGAGCATCTACGCCCGCTCCTCCGATCTTCTCTGCGACGCCATGAACCGCGTTATGGAAGAGGAGTGCCTTGCCCCCAACCTGTCGGTCTGCCGTGTGGTCCCCGCCGAGCTGCCCGAAACCGTCGGCGACATAGCCGCCCTGACCGTAGCCATGGAGGGCTACGGCTCGGTCTGATTCCATCAACTGCTCATTCCGAAAAAGGAGGCCGTTCATGAACAAATCCACCCGCGCCCTTTCCCTGCTCCTCTGTATCTGTCTCCTGATTCCCCTGTCCCTCGGCCTGTTCGCCTGCTCCAAGGAGCCGGCCACCGAGAACCGTGTGACCTCGGTCACCCTGGACAAGGGGGAGATCACCGTAGAGGCCGCCCTGACCCAGGGCTTTCTGGAGGGGTACACCGAAAAGAAGATCTACCTCTTCGAGCTTCCCTCCCACTACAGCGCCGACTTTGACCTGTATGAGCTGGATCCCGTAGCCGAGGCCAAGCCCCGCGGTAGGGTCAAGTTCACCCTCCCCGCCATGGACGGAGTGCGGTCGCGGCTCTACTCCTCCTACCTCATCGCCTCCTTTGATCCCGCCACCAGGGCTTACACCCCCCTGACGCCTCCCGCCTCCCTGTCCAACCCCGAGGCCGCCGCCGCGTATATTCCTCCTGCCGAGGCCCCCGAGGGCTCCATGAAGGGTCTGATCGCGGACTCCCCCGCCGACGCCATCCGCCTGGGCGTTTCCCACACCGTGGTGGAGGTCTCCATGGACGATCTGATCCTCTCGGGCTGGCGGGAGGGCGCCACCGCCTATATCTACAACGGCACCACCCGCTACCTGGACACCGCCGCCCTCACCCGGCTGGACGAGGCGATAGGGGTCTACACCGCCGCCGGGGTGGAGGTCTTCCTCCGCTTCCGCATGGGGGACCCCGAGGGCAAGGACATTCCCATCGGGCTGTACTTCCCCGGTGTGGTTGGCGCTCATGACTACGCGGTCAACATGACCACCCCCTTCGCCGCCGATATCATGGAGGGCTTCTTCGACTTCATGGCCGCCCGCTACGCCGCCCCCGCCGACGGCTCTACCCCCGTGTCGGGCTTTATCATGGGTTACCGCGTCAATAACGGCGTGACCCATAACGCCGCCACGGGCCCGGACCTGGCCGCCTACATCACCAACTACGAAAAGCTCACCCGCCTGGCCCACACCGCCCTCCGCTCCCATAACCCCGCGGGGCGGGTCTACATCTCCACGGACAGCCGCCGCGCCGTAGGGAGCGAGGAAGGCTGGGACGTGGCTACCTTCCTGTCGGCCTTCGCCGACGAGTGCCGCCTGCGGGGGGACTACTCCTGGCACGTGGCCTGCGATCTCTACGCCGACACCCCCGCCGTCTGGGAGGAGAATGCCGCCGCTGATGCCGCCCACTACACCGTCCGCAATCTGGGCACCCTGACCGACCTTTTGGACGGCCCGATCTACCGCTTCGCCGATCAGCCCCGCCGACTCCTCATCAGCGGCTACGCCATCCCCGCCGCAGAAAAGAGCGGAACTCCCTCGGGTGAAAACGACAACAAGCAGGCCGCTTCCTACGCCTACGCCTACCTCACCTGCTTGCAGAACGGCCGCGTGGAGGCCCTGATCTACAGCGCCTATGCCGATCCCGCCCCCACCGCCGACGAAAGACCTCTCTGCGGTCTCTGGACGGTGAAGTCCGACGCCGATGGAGTCGAGGAAGAGACCGAGATCACGGTCCGTCCCGCCGCCACCCGTCCCATCTACGACGTTTTCAAGCGGATCGACACCACCGAGTCCGCCACCCTGTCCACGGGTCTGACCGCCGTCATTGGGGTGGCCTACACCAAGCTGGAGAGCGCCCTGTCGGGGAAGGCCTCCCCCGTGACCTACGTGGAGGGGAGCGCCACCCTGGGAAGCCACGATCCCGTCCACAGAAAGGCCTCCCCCCTGTACACCTTCGGGGACGGCCACGCAAACGGCTTCACCGACGGCGGCGGCCTCACCTACCTGGAGCTGACCGAGGCCGAGACCCTGGGTCTGACCGCCCTCCACGCCCGCTTTGACCGCGACTCGGTCTGCGAGCCCATGGGACTGACCGTCACCCTCCCCGCCACCGACCTCATCGGGGGCAAGGAGCTGATCTTTGACCTCTACGCGGGGCAGAAGGCCTCGGCGGGCTCCTCCGCGAAACCCACGGTCACCCTCCGCCTCACCCGCCCCGCCGTAGGCAGTGTCGCCGAGGGACAGGGAGAGATTCTCTACGAGGCCAGCGTCTCCGAGGTGAAATCTGGCTCCTGGCAGACCGCTTCCTTTGACATCACCCCCTTCACCACCCTTCTGAACGCCTCGGACGAGGTGACCCTGACCCTGATCCTGGACTACCCCGCCGCCACCGCCCCCGACGGCCCCACCGCCCACGATATGGGCCTGGCGGGTGTCTACATCACAGGCCACACCGCCGCCACAGGGACCCCCGCGGGGCTTGTGATCGCCATCGTCATCGCGCTGATCCTGCTGGTCGCGGGCGTGTTCGTTTGCTTGCTGATCCGTTACCGAAAGAAGCGGTGAGGGGCGGTTCATGTGTTGTTGATCGTGTCATTTGGTAAATTGGGGTTTAGCGGTGCGTTCCCCACGCCCCCTCCGTCACAAAACGGGTGAAGGGCGAAGCCCTTCATTAAAAGAGGTGGCCGGCAGTGCCGAGGGCGGCCTTGAGCGCCTCGGCGCGCACCGGTAGGTGCAAGAAAATTGCTGTGAGCCAATAGGATTTTAGCAATTTCTTTGTTCCGTATGTCTCTCGTTATAGCCAGTTTTCTTGCGGCTACCGCCGCGCGTCAGGGCGCTCAAGGCCGCCCCCGACACCGCCGGCCTTCGTGATAGGTGAAGGGGTCTTCGCCCCCTTCACCCCCCGAAAAGCAGAAACCCAACACACCGACAAACCCAAATTTGCATCCTCCCCCACCCAAACACAAACCATATAATAACAAATCATATAATAAAGGAGAGAACCATGTCCATCCAAACCGCCCACGTCTGCGAGCTTCCCGCTCCCGCCCTGTCCCTGCAATACCTGCGCTACCTGCCCCCCGCCTATGAAGGCTCCGAGGAGCCCTTTCCCCTGGTGATCTTCCTCCACGGCTCGGGTGAGCGCGGGACCGATCTGAACCTGGTGGCCAAGCACGGCTGGCCACGCTACGCAAACGAGGGGACCGAGTATCCCTTCATCCTGGTCTCCCCCCAGCTTCCCGACGGCTGTCATTGGTGCGGTCAGATCAACACCCTCAACGGCCTTCTGGATCATCTTCTGGCCACCCTCCGCGTGGACTCCAAGCGGGTCTACGTCACGGGCCTGTCGAACGGCGGCACCGGGGTCTGGGTCTGGGGCATGAATAACGCCGGCCGCTTCGCCGCCATGATCCCCGTCTGCGGCGCGGGCATCCTCTGGGGGAGCTATGAGATGGTCCGCACCCCCGTCTGGGCCTTCCACGGCGACATGGACGGCGCCATCCACTACACCGAGTCCACCCGTATGGTGGATGAGATCAACCGGTGTGGAGGCGATGCACGCGTGACCATCTATCCCGGCGTCGGCCACGACAGCTGGGAGCAGGCCTACACCGACCCCGCGCTGATCGACTGGATGCTGGCCCAGCATCTGTGAGGGGGAGAACGGCAGGGCTCTGCCCTGCACCTGCCCAAGGACCTTTTTGAAAAAAGGTCCTTGGGGATCCCAAAAAACTTTGAAAAAGGGTATATGGACGATCGGGATCGCTTCCGTATGGGGGCGGTCCCTTTGTTTTGAGGGATCCCTCCGAGCGAGCTGTTATATTTTGTTCGTGCTTCCTCCAAAAATTCCCCCCCGGGACTTGCAAAACAGGGGGTTTTGTGCTATACTGGAAACAGAAATACCATCGTAAAGGACCATCAGTCTATGGATCACATTCGCCTCCACGAGGCCTTTCCCCTGCTTCCCGGTCTGCGGGCGCGGGCGGTCATCGACACCGATGCCCTGACCCACAATTATCACACCCTCCTGGCTCCCGTCCGGGAGGTCTCTCCAAACACCTACGCCATCGCCGTGGTCAAGGCCGACGCCTACGGACACGGCATCCGCCCCGTGGTCTCGACGCTCCTGCGGGCGGGCTGTCGCTCCTTCGCGGTGGCTTGCCTGGAGGAGGCGGTAGCCCTCCGCAGGCACTTACGGGAGCTGCTCACGGGTACGGTCTCCGACCGCGACACCAATATCCTGGTGCTGGGCTACACCGACCCCGAAAACGCCCCCATCCTGGCTCTGTACCATATTGCCACTGCGCTCCTCTCGGAGGACTACGCCCGCCGTCTCCTGGCCCGCGCCAGGGAGGCCAAGGTAGTGGTGCGGGGGCATATCGCCCTGGACACGGGCATGAACCGCATCGGCTTCCCCGTCCACAACGACACCGAGACGACAGAGGCGATAGCCGCCCTTACGTCCCTGGCCCGAGACGGCACCCCCGCCGAGGAGGGCGGTCTGATCCTGGACGGTCTCTTTACCCATTTCGCCCGAGCTGACGAGGACTTTGACACCGAGATGGCGACTCCCGACAGCCTGACCATGACCCAGTACGCCCGCTATATTCGGGTCAAGCAAGCCCTGGAGGCAAAGGGGATCCGCCCCCGGGTCTGCCATATCTGCAACAGCGCGGCCACGGTGCGCTTTCCCAAGGTCCGTCCCGAGGCCTGTCTGGACGCGGTGCGGTTGGGCATCAATCTGTATGGTTACGGGGTAAATTACCCCGAAATGGCCCAAAAAGAGGGGGTTTCATGCATGAAACCCACCATGAAGCTGGAGACGGTGGTGACCCATCTCCACACCCTGCTCCCAGGTGAGACGGTAGGCTACGGCGGGACCTACGCCGCCGACACCCCCCGCGCCATCGCCACCCTCCCCATCGGCTATGCCGACGGCTGGCTGCGGGCGTTCTCGGGAGCGGAGGTCACCTTCCACACCGAAAAGGGGGATATCACCGCGCCCATCGTGGGACGGATCTGCATGGACCAGTGCATGGTGGACGTCACGGGCCTGCCTGTGGCCGTCGGCACCCCCGTGACCCTTTTCGGCGAAACCTCCGCCCAGTTGGAGGCCCTGGCCGACCGCGCCCACACCATCCCCTACGAGCTGCTCTGTCTCATCACCGCCCGCATCCCCCGCGTCTGGGGGCGGGATCGCGAAAAGGAGGACACATGATCTACGACATTTCCCAAGAGGTATTCACCAGCCGCGTCTGGCCCGGGGACCCCGCTCCCGTCCGCTCCGTTCTGGGAGACATCCGCAAGGGAGACACGGTGAATCTCTCTGCCTTCTCCATGTGCGCCCACAACGGCACCCACGTCGACGCCCCCTCCCATTTTCTGATCAACGGCAAGACCGTGGATGAGCTGGACCCCGCCGCCTTTCTGGGGTTCTGCTACGTTACCCGCCACGAGGGGGACGTGACCGCCGACGACGCCCGCCGCATCCTGGGCTACGCCACCGAGGCGGACGCCGCCCAGCGCATTCTCATCGCGGGCAAGGCCACCATCACCGTAGAGGCCGCCCGTGTCTTCGCCGACGCGGGGATCAAGCTCATCGGCAACGAGAGCCAGACCGTAGGCCCCGAGGACGCCCCTTTGGCGGTCCACATCATCCTGCTGGACGCCGAGGTGGTCCTCCTGGAGGGTCTGAACCTCTCCCGCGTAAACCCGGGCCGCTACTTCCTCTCCGCCGCCCCCCTCAACCTGGGCGGCTGTGAGGGCGCGCCTTGTCGGGCGATGCTGATGGATTTGTAAATTGCAGTTAATAGGGGAGAGGCCTCCGGCGGCTTAGAACCTTTTTTGAAAAAAAGGTTCTAAGAACTCCAAAAAACTTTCAAAAAACACATCGATTGAGTTTTAGTTGCTGAGACCAAAATGTGTTGATGCAACTTGAAAGTTTCAGCTATACGAACCGAGAACCGTAACCGTCTTAGAAACCCCCGCGGGGGCCCCTCACCCCACTGCGTTATTTGGA
>JAGAIH010000365.1 GCA_017626655.1 Clostridia bacterium
CGCGAAGCGTGACGGATGAGTAGCCACCCTACCCGATTTTGATCTGTTCCGTCAGACCGATAAACCCAAATTTGAAATCCCCACATAAAAAACCGCCATCCGCATGGAGCGGACAGCGGTCGGGTCAGGAGGCTTACTGATCCTCCAGGGCGTAATCGCGGGAGCGGAAGAGCAGGGAGATGCACCAGACACCCGCCAGGGCAACTACGGTATAGATGATGCGGGCGACCACGGTGGAGGCCCCGCCGCAGACCCAGGAGACAAGGTCGAATTGGAACAGACCGATGCTGCCCCAGTTGAGCGCGCCGATGATGGAGATAATCAGCGCGATGCGATCCATGATCATCATGTGAGAAACCTATCCTTTCCGAAGGGTACGGTGGGTACCGCCTCGATTTGTTTGCGGAGGCTTGTACGCGAAAGCACCCGCGGCGGAAACGTCCGGGCGGTACCGTATCCCCGCGGCGGCGTTTTCGTCCATTCATAGTGTGGCGCGCCAATTTGGTGTTTATGTACCGAAAGCCGCAGGCTTTGCGGCAAATTTTTTCCTTGCGTGAACGCAAAAAATCGCGGTATCCCCTTGCAAAGCGCGAAAAAATGTGTTATACTATATTATCTATGTGCCATTCACATTTTATTTGAAAAAATTTATGCCATATACAGAGAAAGGAGACCAGCTATGCATTGGTCAGAAGAGATCGCCCAGAGAGTGATCGCCAGAAACCCCGATAAGGAAGAGTACGTATGCGCCGCGGGCATCAGCCCCTCGGGCTCGGTGCATATCGGTAACTTCCGTGATATCGCCACCTCCCTTTTCGTTTGCAAGGCCATTGAGAAGCAGGGCAAGAAGGCTCGCCTTCTGTTCTCCTGGGATGACTTTGACCGTTGCCGTAAGATCCCCGCCAACGTCCAGGCCAAGGTGGGCGACGCATACGACAAGTACATCGGTACCCCCTACGTGGACATCCCCGATCCTTGGGGCTGCCACGAGAACTACGCCGAGCATTTCAAGGCCGAGTTCACCGAGTCCATGAAGAAGTTCGGTATCGAGATGGACTACCGCCATCAGGGCCATATGTACCGCTCGGGCGCCTACACCCAGGCCATCATCGAGTCCCTGTGCAAGCGCGAGGAGATCTTTGAGATCCTGAACTCCTTCAAGACCAAGGACAAGTCCAAGTCCGAGAAGGAGCTGGCCGCCGAGCACGCCGCTGAGAAGGCCGCTTACTCCCCTGTTTCGGTGTTCTGCCCCGCGTGCGGCACCGACTTCACCACCCTGGAGAACATCTCCGAGGACTGCACCGAGGCCGACTACACCTGCCGTTGCGGCTACCGCGGCCACATCAACTTCCTCGAGAACTTCAACTGCAAGCTGGGCTGGAAGATCGACTGGCCCATGCGCTGGCGCCACGAGGGCGTGGATTTTGAGCCCGGCGGAAAGGATCACGCCGCTCCTACCGGCTCCTACTCCAACGCCAAGATCATCTCCAAGAAGATCTTCGGCTACGAGCCTCCCCTGTTCCAGGGCTACGAGTTCATCGGCATCAAGGGCCTGGCGGGCAAGATGTCCTCTTCTTCGGGCCTGAACCTCACCCCCGACACCATGCTCAAGCTCTACGAGCCCGAGGTCATCCTGTGGCTCTACTCCAAGACCGAGCCCACCAAGGCCTTCGATTTCTGCTTCGACGACGGCATCCTGCGCCAGTACTTCGAATTCGACAAGATGTACGAGGACTACCGCGCGGGCAAGTGCAACGAGCGCGACGCCGCCATCATGTACAACTGCGTGGTGGAGGGCCACGAGGTCAGCACCGTCCCCCAGGGCCTCCTGGTCCAGCTGGGCTCCATCGTGGACTTCAACGTCCCCATGCTGGAGACCGTCTTTGAGAAGATCGGCACCCCCTACACCGCCGAGCAGTTCATGGGCCGTCTCGACCGCGCCAAGTACTGGCTGGAGCAGTGCGCCCCCGAGCAGGTCAACCGACTTCGCGAGACCCGTAACTTTGAGGTGTACAATGCCCTCTCCGACGAGGAGAAGCAGGAGATCGCTCTGCTCCACGACTATCTGGCCGCGGGCGGCTACGATCTGGACGCTCTCAACGCCGAGCTGTACGCCATCCCCAAGCGGGTCTTCGGCGAGGACAAGCCCGACAAGGAGCTGAAGGGTCTCCAGGGCAACTTCTTCAAGACCGTCTACAAGCTCCTCATCGACAAGGAGCGCGGCCCCCGTCTGTACCTCTTCCTCTACGCCATCGACCCCGCCCGCTACGTGGGCCTCCTGGACTTCTCCTACGAGCAGACCGCCGAGGAGATCGCCGCCGATCAGGCCGTAGCCGACGCTGAGGCCGCCGCCAACGCCCCTGTGGAGAAGGTTTACGGCGAGCCCGACCCCGTGGAGCCCATCTCCACCGATATGGTGAGCATCGACGACTTCGCCAAGATGGACATCCGCGTCTGCAAGATCGTCAAGGTGCAGGAGATCCGCAAGTCCCACTCCTGCTACAAGCTGACCCTGAACGACGGTATCGGCGAGCGGGTCATCGTGTCCTCCATCAAGCACGACTACACCGCCGAGGAGCTTCTGGGCAAGAAGATCATCGTTCTGGCCAATCTGGCCCCCACCCGTATCACGGGCGTCACCTCCAACGGTATGCTGCTGGCCGCCACCAACAACGCCTGCGGCTGTCAGGTCATCTTCGTGGACGAGAGAGTGCCCGAGGGTACCAAGCTGCACTAAAAATTCAACGTCCCCTCCCCCCTGCGGGAGGGGATTTTTTGACGGCGGGACAGAAGTTTTTCCCGCCCCCTTGCAAATCCCCGCAAAATATGCTACAATAGATACAGTATTGAAATCCACCTCGAAAGGACACGCCTATGCCTACCATCACCGACTTTCTCCCCCTGACCCGCGCCGACATGGACGCCCGCGGGTGGGACCGCCCCGACTTCGTTTACGTCACGGGTGACGCCTACGTGGATCACCCCTCCTTTGGCGTGTCCATCATCTCCCGGGTGCTGGAGGCCGAGGGCTTTCGGGTGGCCATCCTCTCCCAGCCCGATTACAAGTCCGCCGAGGCCTTCAAGGAGTTCGGCCGTCCCCGTCTGGGCTTTCTGGTGACGGCGGGCAACATCGACTCCATGGTGGCCCACTACACCGCCGCCAAGCGCAAGCGCACCTACGACTACTACTCGGCGGGGGGCAAGATGGGGAACCGCCCCGACCGCGCCAC
>JAGAIH010000366.1 GCA_017626655.1 Clostridia bacterium
ACGGCGTCGATCTCGTCGATGAAGATGATGGCCGACCCGGCTTTTCGGGCCGTATCGAAGAGGTCGCGGACACGGGAGGCGCCCACGCCCACGTACATCTCCACGAAATCGGAGCCCGAAATGGAGAAGAAGGGAACCCCCGCCTCGCCTGCCACGGCCTTGGCCAGCAGGGTCTTACCCGTACCGGGAGGGCCCATGAGCAGAACGCCATGGGGAATACGCGCGCCCAGGCGGGCGAACTTGGTGGGAGCCTTGAGGTAATCCACGATCTCCACCAGCTCTTCCTTTTCCTCGTCAGCGCCGGCTACGTCGCGGAAGGTGATCTTGTTCTTGTCGTCGGTAGGCATCTTGACGTGAGCCTTGCCGAAGCCGCCCATCTTGGCGCCGCCGGGGCCGCCGCCCTGCATCATCTTCTTCATGGCGAAGTAGTACAGAGCGATGAGGGCCACCACCACCAGGATGGCGGGGATGAAGGAGACCCACCAGGGGAAGCTGTTGGCGGGGCGGATGTCGTAGCTGTCCAGAATGCCCACGCCGTTGCCCGCCTTGGCCTGCTCCACCGACAGCTGGTCGATGTAGGTCAGTCGGGAGGCGGAGATATCCGCCAGCTTGATCTGCTTGTTGTCACCCAGCTTCAGCTCCACGCCCTCGGGAAGGGTGTAGTCCACGTTCCCCTCCTCGTCGGTGGGGAAGGTAACGATATTACCCTGGGTATCCAGGTAGTTACCGCTGGCGTCCCGCTCGAAGAGGCGGTAGATGAGGTAGCCTCTGCTGTAATCGATGGTATAGGTAGCCACGTCACCCTCCACCAGGGAGGCGACGAAATCAGCCTCGGTGACCTTCTCCTGCGCGCCCGTGGTACCGCGGTAGAACAGCGCGATGGCGCCGATCAGCACGGCGATGGCCAGAGCGTAGCCGAGAAAGAGTTTAAAATTCTTCATTATATCCTCCAATCGTTGCCAAATTTCGTATTCGGCAGGCTTGGCGGGCCTGCTCTCCATATACGCGGCTTTGTGAGGCCGCGGAAATGACACAGTGTTAAGTATAGCACACGACTATGAATTTTCTATGAAATCCATTTAATTTTCCCGTGAAACTTTTTCCATCGGGCAGGGGGAAGCTTTACTTCTCGTAGACCTCTCTCCTGAGAACACCCACGAAGGGGAGGTTGCGGTACTTCTCGTCGTAGTCCAGACCGAAGCCGATGACGAACTCGTCGGGAATGGCGGTGCCGCAGAAATCGGGGACGAAGTCCACCTCGCGGCGGGAGGGCTTATCCAGGAGGGTGCAGGTGCGGACGCTGTGGGCGTTGCGGTTCTTGAGAAGCTGGGTCAGACGGGACAGGGTGCGGCCCGAGTCCACGATATCCTCCACCACCAGAAGGTCGATATCCTGGAGGTCGTCCCGCTTGAGGTCCAGAGAGATCTTGATCTCGCCCGAGGTCTTGGTGCCGGCACCGTAGGAGGAGACCTTCATGAACTCCAGCTCGATGGGCAGGGTCAGCCGCTTCATCAGCTCGGCGGCGAAGGGCATGGAGCCCTTGAGGATGACCACCATGACCAGACGGCGGTCGCTGTCCTTGTAGGTGTCTTGGATCTCGGCGGCCAGGCGGTCGCAGATGGCGGCGATCTCCTGCTCGGAGACCAGGATCCGGGCGCAGTCGTTGTAGAGGGCGGGAGTGTTGTTTTCCATGGTATGTAGTATGTCCTTTCACGGAATGAAAATTACAGGGAATGGCGGTCTCGGGGATACCGAACCGTGATCCGCAGGCAGGGGCCCTCCTCGGGGGTAGGGTATCCGTCCCGATAGACGGCGCGGGGGTACCACAGGGGCGATCCGTCGGGCAGACAGATCAGGGGAATACGGTCTCGGTGGTGGAGGGGAATGTCCTTTTCGTTCAGAACCTTTTTCAATTTCTTGTGCATCCCATGGGAGAGGATGATATCCCCCTCCTGCCGCCTTCTTGCCAACAGGGGCAGGGGAAGATCGGCGGGGAAGATCGCGGAGGCGAAAACGTCGTAGCCCTCGGCGGGGGACAGAGGGGTGTCGGAATACTCCACCGTGACCGAGAAGCCCGACACCAAAAGGGCGGTGCCCTCGGTGAGTGGTACAGGCTCGTCGGAGAGAACGGGCGGGCTCACCTCGTCGGCGGGGAGCATATACAGGAACTCACCCCGCACCACGGCGCGGATGCCTCCCGGCAGATCCAGCCCCGATTCGGGGACTGCCTTGCGGCCAAGCTCCAGAAGCGCTTGCAGATGGGCGGAGGACAGAAACAGCTCGGTCTCGGCGCCCCGATCATAGAGGCGTAGGGTATCGCGGTAGAGGACCATGAGCATCCGCTTGGACAGGGAGGGGCTGAAATGCTCCAGGTCCGACAGGGCCACCGCGTCACCTCCGGGGGCTACGGTGCGCCCCACGCTCTGCTCGGCCTGATACCACAGGTAATCCTCGTCCTCCTCGGCGGCGTGAGCCATACGGGCGGCGGCGCGCTGGGGGGCGTCCTTACCGGCGATGGCCTCCAGCTGGGGGATGACGGCGTGGCGGATGCGGTTGCGGGTGCAGTCGGTCTCCAGATTGGTGGAGTCGGTGACGTAGTCCAACCCCAGCTCCTCACAGGCGGCCCGAATATCCCGCTTGGTGCAGTCCAGCAGGGGACGGTGGACCAGCTTGATCTGTTTGTCGGTCCAGTATCCCAGCATGCGGGTGGTGGGGATGCCTCTCATGCCTCGGGTGCCGCTGCCGCGGATGAGCTGGGCCAGGATGGTCTCCAGGTTGTCGTCGGCGTGGTGGGCGGTGAGAAGGATCCCGATTTTTCGCTGATCCATGACCCGTCCGAAGAAGCTATACCGCGCCTTGCGGGCGACGGTCTCGATGCTCTCGCCCAGCTCCTCGGCCATGGCGGGGACGTTCACCCGCTCGGTGATCAGCTCCACGCCCAGGCCCTCGCAGACCTTGCGGCAGAAGGCCTCGTCGCGATCGGCCTCCTCCCCGCGGATGCCGTGGTGGAGGTGGAGGGCTACGACGTGATGCCGTCCGTCCTCACCGTCCCGCTTCAGAAGGGCGCGGAGGGTCAGCTCCAAAAGAAGCCTGGAATCCGCGCCGCCCGAGAAGGCAACGGCATAGGAGGGGGAGTCGGGAAGGGTGAAGGGAAGCATACTGTTATCCTTATATTAATGTGCGCGAGGTCAGGAGGGGATCTGACTCTCGTCCGCCAGGGTGCGGAACTTGGTGTAACGGCCTACCCAGCCCATCTTGACGGTGCCGGTGGAGCCGTGGCGGTTCTTGGCGATGATGACCTCGGCAATGGAGGCGGCGGCGTCGGAGTTGGGATCGGAGGACTCGTTGGTCTTGTAGTACTCGTCGCGGTAGAGGAAGAGGACCACGTCGGCGTCCTGCTCGATGGATCCCGACTCACGGAGGTCGGACATCATAGGCCGCTTGTCGTTACGGGACTCGGGGCCTCGGGACAGCTGGGAGCAGCAGATGACGGGGACGTTCAGCTCCTTGGCCATGAGCTTCATGGCGCGGGAGATCTCGGCCACCTCCTGGACGCGGTTGTCGTTGCGGCTGTCGCCCTGCATGAGCTGGAGGTAGTCGATGACCACCAGGCCCAG
>JAGAIH010000367.1 GCA_017626655.1 Clostridia bacterium
GGCAGGGCGGTTGGTCATCCTCAAAACGGGGAGTCTACGGACCGTAGACCCCGAAGCCCGGTAATCTCTCCATCGGTCAACGAAAAGTCGGTTGACAATTCCACGAAAAGGAGATATAATAGGTACAGATTCCTATCAAAAGGAGAATTTTATGGGAGACCGTAAGAATGACATCCATATTTCCCGCAATATCGCCCGCCTCCGCCGCAAGATGGGTCTGACCCAGACTGAGCTCGCCGAGCGGCTGTACGTTAGCAACAAGACCGTCAGCAAGTGGGAGCGGGGCGCGGGCTACCCCGAGACCCCCCAACTGGTGCGGCTGGCTGACCTCTTCGGGGTCACCCTGGACACCCTCATCCGAGGGGAGAAGAGCGGCATCGCCGTGGCGGGGAACATCCTCACCGACGAGGTCAAGATCATCGAGTCCTTCCCCGAGCGGGGGATGCTGGTCAACATCACCGCCATGTCCCGCGCCGTGGGGGGGAGCGTCCCCAATACCCTCATCAGCCTGGCCAAGATCGACCCCACCCTCCCCCTGTCCGCCCTGGGCAAGCGGGGGGACGACGAGGGCGGCCGCTACGCCCAGAGCGAGCTTCAGCGGTGCGGCGTGGACACCACCGGGATCCTGGTGGACCCCACCGTCCCCACGGGCTTTTCCGACGTCATGACCCTGTGCGACACGGGAGAGCGCACCTTCTTCCACAACCGCGGGGCCAATGCGAAATTCGTCCCCGAGGATATCAAGCTCGCTACTCTCAACTGCCGTATGCTCCACGTGGCCTACATCCACCTGTTGGACGGCTTCGACGCTCCCGACCCCGAGTACGGCACCACCCTCGCCCGCTTCCTCAAGGCGGCCCGTGAGGAGGGGATCCTGACCTCCATTGACGTGGTCAGCAGTCTCAACGAGCAGTTCGCGGAGCGCATCATCGCCGCCCTGCCCTATACCGACAACGCCATCATGAACGAGATCGAGGCCTGCGGCGTGACGGGGCTTGCCCCCCGCGACGGGGAAGGGAAGCTGCTCACCGAGAATATCCGCGCCACCATGGAGGCGCTCATGTCCCACGGGGTGGGTCAGCGGGTCATCGTCCACTGTCCCGAGGCGGGCTTCTGCCTGTCGGCGGACGGCACCTTTACCGCAGTCCCCTCCCTGAAGCTCCCTGCGGGCTACATCAAGGGCACCGTGGGCGCAGGGGACTCCTTCGCCGCCGGGTGCCTCTACGGCATCTACAACGGCTTCACCGATGCCGAGATCCTGGAATTCGCCTCGGGCGCCGCCGCCTGCAACCTCGCCGCCGAGGACTCGGTCAGCGGGATGCGGGACGCGGGGTATATCCGCGAGCTGATCGGGATGTATGGGAAGGGGAGCTTGTAAATTGGGGTTTAGCGGTCTGACAGAAAAGAGTGCCTCACTTCTCGTGATGACTCCCCCACCCGCTTCGCGGGAGCCCCCTCGGAGAGGGAGCCTTTTGCCCAGACCCGCGGAAATTCGTTACCCGAC
>JAGAIH010000368.1 GCA_017626655.1 Clostridia bacterium
ACAGGGTCACGTTGTAGACGTAGGTGTAGACGTTGGCCATCTTGATGCACTTGCCCGTGTCGGCATCCAGGATCTCGATGGTGGCCTTGTAGGCGCCGGGAGTGGTGTCCTTGGTGGTCTCGGCCTCCACCACGAAGCCGCGGATGGAATCGCGGAAGGGGTACTTCTCGTGGTTCCAGTCGGAGCCCGAGAAGGGACCGATCAGGACGTAGGGACCGTAGTCGATCTTGCTGTCGGCATCCATACCGTAGCGGCCACTTTCGGTGTTACCGGAGTAGGCGATGTAGGAATCGTAGGGGATGACGGCGTCGGGATAAACGAAGGATGCGGGATAGCCGTTATGGGTGACGTAGCCGTCCTCCATGTAGAACTCCACGCCCAGGTTGGTGGTGAGGGTCTCGCCCTTATCGTTGGCAAAGTCCGAGATCTTGATGTGGAGCTTCTTGGTGGTGGGGGCGTAGAGGAAGAACTGGCAGCCCTCGATCTCGTTCTTGCCCATCTGGATGGTGTAGGACTCAAGGCCCATCTCCATACCCGACAGGTCGTAGCGGGTGACCTTTGCGGTGAGGTGGTCGAACCAGAGCGTGAGGGTGGGATCGTCGTCGGGGGCGGTGACGGTCTCCTTTTCGGGGATGGGATCGTAGAAGGAGACGTCCATATCCGAGCCGAAGCCCAGGCCGTACTTCTCGTTCAGAGCGGTATTGGACAGGTTGCCCGAGACGGTGTTGACGGTGACGGTCAGCTCGCAGAAGCAGTAGACCGTGTCGGTGGCCTTGTCCTTGATGAACAGGTGGACCTCGTCGCCGCTCTCGAAGGCGCTCATGTTGAGGTAGTAGCTGTAGCCCGTGGCGTTGGTGTAGCCCTCCTTCTTGGCGGCCTGGAGGACGGCGGCCTCTCGCTCCACGGTAAAGGCGTTGACGGTGGTGTAGGGGGTCTCGCTGTCGGTGCCAATGCGCCAGCCCAGTTCGAAGTCCTCAAAGCTGAAGCCCACCCAGCCGTAGAGCTGGATCATGCCCGAGGCCTCCTTGACGGTGACCGTCCAGTTGGTGCCCTTATTGACCGACTTAACGTAATCGGTGCCCAGGATCTCGTGCTTGACCTGGTCCAGGCGGGGCTGGCCTACCTTTTTGTCAGAATCTTTCCAGTAGACGTTGCCGCAATCTCCCGCGACGTTGGTCTTGGGAGGCTCGGTCTCGGTCTCGGGCTCGGCGGTGTCGGTAGGCTCCTCCGCCGTCGTCTCCTCGGCCGTGACCTCAGCGGTGGTCTCGGGCTCGGGGACGGTTTCGGGGTCAGTCTCGAGGGCCTCGGTCACCTCTTGGGTGGTTTCGGGCTCGAGGGTGGTCTCGGGGTCGGTAGCGGCGGTGGTCTCGGCCGTGTCGGTGGGCGTAGGATCATTGCCCACGCAGGAGGCGAGGATCACCAGAAGCACCGCGAGGACGGTGAGGAGAAGGGATAGATATTTTTTCATGGGGTTCCTCCGGGTGGTGGATTTCTATTCTATAATGATACCATAAATGGGCGGGTATGTCAAGGTGGGTTTTGGCCAAAACAGGGGGGCGGTTTTTGTGTAGTATTTTTCAAATTTGGGTTTATCGGTGAGTTGAGACTCGTTCTTGACCTTCCCCTCTGGGGAAGGGGGACCATCCGAAGGATGGTGGATGAGGTACGACGTCAGGGCCAAAAGATCTTGATGGGCCAGCGTTATCACCTCATCCGTCACCCGCCTAAAGGCGGGCGCCACCTTCCCCAAAGGGGAAGGTCATCTCGCTTCGCTCGAGAACGGGAGAACGCGCCGATAAACCCCAATTTAAAACAAAAACCGCGCCGTCACGGAAAGCTCCGCAACGGCGCGTAAGATACGATGAAATTACTTGGA
>JAGAIH010000369.1 GCA_017626655.1 Clostridia bacterium
TATCGCTCCCGTTCAGATGGTAGATCTCGTCGGGGAACTCGCTGTAGAGGACGTAGATCTCATCCAGCACCTTGCCGAGGTTGACACGGTTGTCCCCGAACATACGCACCGACACGAAGACCTTGGGGACATCCGAGACTCCCTCGGCCTTCATGGCCTTGGCGGTCTCCAGCAGAACGCGGGTGTTCCGCAAAAGCCCCGCATGGTAGCGGTGCATATCCGACCCCTCCTCGTGAGCATCAAGGGTATCGTAGTTGGTCAGGTCACAGAGAATGGCGTTGATGCCGGCCGCCCGCAGCCAGTACAGATGCTGGCGGGCGGTTTCGGGATCGGCCTGATCATAGGTGCCCAGCAGGGGGTTGGCCGAGCGGAAATGGCCGTTTTGGGTGATGATCCCGGGGGTCTCGTCATAGAGGTAATACCAGCCGTTATCGGGACGGGAGTTGGTGGACTGCCCGTTGTCGATATCGTACCATACGATCATGTCCATTCGTCTGCTTGCCTCGCTTCTTTCTTGATCCCCGGAGGGAGTGCCCTCGGTCTCGGGCTCCTCGGTCTGCTCGGGGTCGGGGGTGGTTTGGTCAGCTCCCGCCGTGGGGGCTTCGGTGTCTGTCCCTTGGTGGGACGTATCCTCCGCTGCTTCCGTGGTATCGGAAGGGGTCTGATCGCCTCCCTGACAGCCTATGAGAAAACAAACGGACAGAACGAGAGACAGACAGATCCCGATAACCGACCATACTCTTCTCTTGTTTTTCATGGTCCTATCCTCCTTTATTGGATCTTTTCGTACATTTTCTGAATGGCTCTTTCAGCAGAGCGGGTATGCTTCTCGATAAAGGAAGCGTAATTGGCTTGTCCCTGAGCGAAATTCTCCATGCAGTACAGGAGAGTCCCCAACGAATCCGAGCAGGTCGCAAAGACCTGACCCACATCGTTGCTCTGGGTCTGCCAGATCAGATCCAGCATACGGGCATCCTCGGGAGCCTCTGCGATCTGGGTGCCCAGCAGGATCTCAAAGAAGGCGGTCTTGACAGGCGCGGAATGGTACGCCAGAAGCTCCAGCACCTCGGCGCTCATGTCGGCGTTCTCAACGGTGGAAGGAATACCCAAAAATCCGTTCCAGCTCAGCATACGGTACTGCTCCTGGTTTGCGTCATACAGCGGGTAGGGCAGGATACCAAAGGGGACGTCGTACTCCAGATAGCTCTTGAGGGAGCTGCTGGGAGACATGACAAAGAGCGCACGACCGTCGGTAATGCTCATGGAATCGGTGGCGCCCACGATCCACATGAAGGAGTACTCGGCCTGATACAATGCTCTCATTTTTTCGGCCAGGGCAATGGTTTTTTCCTTTTGCTCTGCCGCGAGGGATACGTAGGGGATCCCGTTTTCGTCCTCTCGGATGAGATCGATGTCACTTCCGATCATGAAGCTGATCATGGGAAGCTGGCAGAAGCCGGCGAAGCCATAGGTATCCGCGCTCGTCCACTTACCGTCGCCGTTATCCTCGCTGACGACGGAAGCCAGGCTGATCATCTTATCCAGCGTCCAGTTTTTGTTGTCCACAAGCCCGTAGAGATCCTCCATTTGATAGGTCTTGTGGAGCTCCTTGTTGAAGGTAATGAGCCAGGTGTTTGCCAGGCTGTAGTCACTGTAGCCCAAAAACATCTTATCCTTGATGGACAGCTGCTCCATGAGCTGACCGTTCCAGTAGGGAGCGTCGATGTTCATGGCAGGCTGCTCCGAAAGATCCAGGAGCATACCCTCGGTGATCATGGCATCCACGTAGATGTAGGGGTGGGTCATGACCATCTGGTAGCTGTCATCTCCCGACTGCATGGAGGCGCGGAGGTTGTTGACCAGATTGATATCAGGCGCGTTGATGAGGTGGAAGTCCACACCCAAATGCTCGCTGACGGCAACGTTTCTCTCAACGGCGGCATCCTGCAGGACAGCACCCGCCATATTCTCCTCGGGGAAATAGTTATTGGGATCGTAGATCCCGTCGCAGTACATGATATTGAAATCGCAGTCATAGTTCTTCTTTTCAATATCGGGCGCGGGGATTTCGGTCTCGGCCTCGGTCTGCTCCACGGTGGAGCTATCCCCCGCAGCAGTGGTCTCCTCGGAGGGAGGCTCAACGCCGCAGGATACGGCTCCCAGCAAAAGAACAGCAGACAAAAGGATCATCAGGATACGAAGCACGGTTTGTTTCATGGTTATCTCCTTTACTTTTCAGCGTTCAGCTTTTTCATGATCTGCCCCAGATTCCTCTCAAAGCTCCGGGCAGTCTTCTCATAGGAGGACACGAAGTTCTTCTGATTGTTGTTGACACAGTTGTAGAACAGATCCGCCAGATTGAAGGTGCGGTAGTACTGGGACATATCGTAGGTTCGGTTGGCGAAGATATCCGAAAGGATCTCGGCGGATTCGGGATCGCGAACGTTACGACTGCCCAAGAGGGTATCGTAGTAGGCAGGGGTGACATGCTGGTAGGACAGGATCACGTAGATCTCCACGATCTTCTCCAGCATTTCCGTGTCCTCAAAGCTCACAGGCAGGCACAGGGTAGAGCCGATGCTGTGAGCCCAGGTGTGGTAGTTCTCTTGGTTGGCATCATACTTGGGCACGGGCACGATACCGAAATCCGTCTCCATGGTGGAGGCGATGGAGCGGAGGTAGTAGGCGTTCTCCGAGAAGAACATGGCCTGCTCACCAATGAAAAGCGTGGCTGCGTTGTTGAACTCGGTGGGGCTTCCCATGTAGATGGCATGCTCGTCGTAGATCATGGTCAGCATTCTTTCCAGCACGTTGGTGGCCTTTTCCAGTCCTGCCTTGTCCAGTGCCAGACTGATCTCGCCCGTGGCGGGCTGGGTCTTGATGTACTGAAGCCCCGCACCGTAGAACACGGTATTGCCGATGACGTGGGAGGCGGCGAAGCCGTAGGTGTCCTCCAGCCCCCATTTTCCGTCTCCGTTCTCGGCGGAGACCGACTGGATGATGCTCTGGAAATAATCCAGCGTCCAGTCCCCGTTCTGCACGGTCTGATAAGGATTCGCCACCTTGTATTCCTCGATCATGGCTTTATTGAAGGCCAGCACGTAGGTCATATCGTCGTCCACCAGATTGTGCGCGCCGTTCATGAACATGACGTGTCCGTCCAGATTAAAGCCGAGAGTTCCCTGATCCCACCAGGGATGGTCGTAATCAATAGCCAGATCCAGATAATTGTGCAAAAGTCCCGCAACGGCACACTCGGCGGCAGATCCCATGCCGATATTGGCGAACTGGTAGGTTTTCGTTCCGCCCGCTATATCGTTGGTCAGAGTAGCTTGCAGCTGACCGTGGTGCTTGGGAATCTGAACGAAGGTCAGCTTGCACATCTCCTCAAACTTGGTATTGCGCTCAAAGACCGCTTCATTGATGACACCGCTGCCTACGGCATCCGACATATTGGCCATACCGATGACCTCTTCGTCGTAGGCCCAGCCGGTCTCATCGGCGTAGAGGACGGTGAACTCGCCTCCGCCATAGTCCACGCCGCCGACGCTGTCCAAGGCCTCCGCGGCCTCGTCTACCGTCTCGGTCTCTCCGACGGTATTGCTTTCGCTTGCGGTGGTTTCGGTCTCATTCGGATCCTGCGCGCAGCCGACGGCACCAAGCAGCAGCAGCGCGGCAAGGCACAGGGCTATCATACGATGGAATGCTTGCATAATTTCATACACTCCTTTTCGAAAATCATTCATAGGCGATCCCGAACACGCCACCCGCCGCATCCATGGCACGGGCGATGAGGCGCAGGGTCTCGATGTGTTGAGGCTTACCCAGATCCAGCTCCAAAAGATTGAATACTGCGTTCCCACTCTCCACGGCGAGGTTGCGACACCAGAGGTCTCTGGATGGATACAGGGGGGCGAGGGTGTCGGCGTAATCTCCATTCACTACGGGCGGGAGAACCGAAGGACGGGCAAAGCCCTCCTGATAGGTGGAGAATCCCGCTACCACGGTATTGCCGAAGCCGTAATCCAGCTCACCGGGGAGGGTGAGAGGATAGGTATAGAGAGGCTTCATGTAGGCATCGTCCTTGCGGCACTCCACCTCCAGATCAAAGAGGTGGGTACAGATC
Source organism: Clostridia bacterium (assembly GCA_017626655.1). The sequence continues at coordinate 4,127 of JAGAIH010000369.1, forward strand.
TCGTGGCTGGCGGCGAAGGGGCAGAAAAGGACGAAGAGCTTGCGGGCGTCCAGGTTCAAGGGGATTTCCGTGACACGGTGGTCATGGATGTCCACAGGAACAAAGCTTCCGTTCAGCGGGAAGGTCAGACTCCCCACCGTGACCGACTCAGCCACACCTTGGAGGAAGGCATCGGGGTTGATGACGATACAACCGTGGTGAGGCGGGTAGGCCATATCCCGCCATGCGGCATAGGGAACAGAGAGCGCGGGATCGGTCTGGATCAAGGCGACCTTTCCCGTAGCGGGAGCGTCAAAGGTGCTCTCCCCGCTGTAGGCATCCCCCGCCAGCAGATGGGCGCGGTTTTTGCCCGTTACGGGAGTCCCCGCGAAGGGGAAATCCACCGTCACCGTTCCGTAGGGAAGGCAGACAAGGCGGGAAGCGGCCACCAGCCCGCCGCTTGCAAGGCAGGCGGGGGTGTCGATGGACACGGCGGTATTGTTTTGGTAGGTGACCTTCACGGCGGCGGCATCGGGATCGTAGACGGCGGTGATGCGCTGACGGGGCAGGACCGTGACGGTGCAGGGGCAGGTCATCTCTATACCCTGACACTTCACCCGCACCGAGAAGGTATGGCGGGCGAAATTAACCAGACCGAAGTCACCGTAGGGTAGATACTCGTCCAGCAGGTCGGGACGGAGCTTGCCGCGCCCGTCGAAGATACCGCAGGGATCCTCGATCCCCAGCAGCTCACCACCTGTCACCTGTACGGGAACATACTCCCCGCAGGCGGCGGTCTTGGGATGCTCCACCGTGACGTTCAAAGTGTCGTAGGTGACCATGACGGTCAGCTCATCCGCAAGGCCAAGCTCGGCGGTCAGCTCGCAGAAGCCGCACTTGTAGGCGATCCCCACGGGGACGGGAGTTCCGTTGACCGTGACTGCGGGGTTGACCGCGTGGGGGATACGCCACAGGAGCCGCTTGTTCAAACCGTCGGGGGAGGTGATGGCCAGGGTATGGGTCTCGGTGCCCCCCTGCTTTTCGCCGCGGGTGTAGGTCATGGACAGGTCGGGAAGACGAAGCTCGGCGGTGGGCCAGTCCTTCGGGAAGCAGGGAGAGACGGTAGTCACGCCTTGGATGCGGTCGCGGGTCACGCCGAAGACCGACTCGATCATTTCCTGTGCGTACACACCCGCCGAGGGGGAGAAGTAGGCGAAGCGCTTCTCGTTGGCGGTCTCGGGGAAGGCACCCCGCTGGAAGGGGCCGCACACGCGGTCGGCCACAAACTTTAAGGGGCGGTAGGCCTCCTCGGTCAAGCCCAGCTTGGCATAGGCGGAGGTGGCGAAGGGCTGCATATCCGAGCCCGCCTGCATGCCCCAGGTGGGGACGCCCCAGTAGGCATGGTCACCGAAGTGATTGGACTGGTAGATCTCCCCCTCAGGGCCACTCATGCGGTGGAGGAGGTGATCCGCCGAAGACATACCGTCGAAGCTATCCACCTGGCCGTAGATGATGGGGTAGCAGATGCCGTGGTAGGTGGTGTCCAGACGGGTCTGACCGTGATCGTCCACGAACCAAGCCATGCGGCCGAGATCCCGTTTCCAGACGGTATCCTTGACCTGCTTCCACATATAGGCGGAGGCCAGAGCGTAGCGGGTGGCCTTCTCTTCGTTGCCGAGGTAACCGTAAAACTCTGACAGGAGCTTGAGCATCTGCGCGCCCTCCGAGCCTGTAGCCGCGCCACGGCCGGGGGTGGACTCCATGTCCTCCTGGTTGCCGATCTGGGAGTGCCAGGACAGAACACCCGTGCCTGTGGCATCGTACTCACGGAGGGTCTGGGAAAGGATCTTCTCCATGACGGGCTCTACCGTCAGAGCGAAGTCGCGGTCATCCGTCATGCGGAGGTAGTGAAGCACCTCGCGGAAGAAGAAGTGGTTGTTCCCGCCCCAGTCACGCCGTCCCACGTGATTGACGCACATATCGGGGATAGCACCCGACTCGAACAGGTATTCCATCTGGGTCAGCAGGGTACGGCGGGCACGGTCGGGGTTGCCGCACCACTCCTCGGCGGCGGTCTGCTCCATGTGCCACATGGTGGGCCAATGCTGGATAGACTCAATCCAGCCCAGAGGGTAGAGCCACGCGTACTCCAGATTGAGGTAGGCGTGGGTAAAGGCCTCGTTCAGATTCTCGTCGGGGGTCTTGATATAGAGATCCTCGAACTTCTCGCGGTAGAAGCTCTTGATCTGATCCAGCTCGGCGGCAGGGTCAAGGGAAGCCAGCTTCACGGCCTCCTCCCCATCATTGGAGAAGCCCAGCATGATCCACGCCTCGCTCTTGGGGGTATAGCCCTCCGCGAAGGAGCCGCCCTTCTCCCCTTCAAGGGTGGTGAAGGTCATATTTCCCTTTACGCAGGTCACCACACGACTTCCCTCGTTGCATCCCTCACGGCGGATGATGACGGCCGCGCCGTCCTCGGCGAGGGTGGCGGAGCCGTTTTCGCAGTCGATGTGCTGACCCCGCATATGCTCGTTGGGGGAGAAGTGCATGAAGGCCAGCCCGCCGTTTCCAAAGCGGAGGAAGATGCCGGGGGTCTCGCTGACGATATGGAGCACGGCACCGCCCCGCAGGCGATCCTCCTCGGGGAGGCGAATGGGGTACAGCTCGCAGGTAACGGTGTGACCGTCCATGACCGCGCGGCTGAAGAGTCCGCCGGGCACGTTGTCGGCGGTGGTGGACTCGTCGCAGGACTCATAGGTCAGAAGCTTGCGATCTTCTCCAACACCCACCACCATCTTACAGAGCAGAACGTGGTGAGCTCCCTGATGGTGCTCGTCATCGTAGGTCATGAGCGCCATGTTGGGGTAGGCCTGCCGCATGAAGACCATGCTGTAGCCATTGGCGGACGCGCGCTCGTCCTGTAGATCCAGACCGACGTTCAGCTCGGATTCAGGTCCTCTCATAGGTTGTTCCTCCTTACTTTTTCTGCCCGTAATAGGCGTTGGCACCATGCTTGCGCTCGAAGTGCTTCTTCAGAAGCTCGGCTTGCATGGAGGGCATGGACGGAGCCGTGCGGATCTGCTCCGCGTTGTAGGCCATCTGAGCCACGATCTCCAGTACCGCCGAGTTATGTACCGATCCCATGGGATCCTTGCCCCAGGTAAAGGGGCCGTGGGAATACACCAGCACGGCGGGCATATCCATCGCGTCCCGACTTGCAAAGGTCTCGGTGATCACCAGCCCCGTGTTCTTCTCATACGCCCCCGCGATCTCCTCGGGAGTCATGGGGCGGGTGCAGGGAATGGCGCCGTTGAAGTAGTCCCCGTGGGTGGTGCCGTAAGCGGGGATGTCCCGTCCCGCCTGCGCCCACGAGGTGGCCCAGGGCGAATGGGTATGGGTGATACCGCCCACGGAGGGGAATGCCTTGTACAGCTCCAGATGGGTCGCCAGATCCGAGGAAGGGTTCAGGTCTCCCTCCACCACGCGGCCCTCCAGATCGGTGATGACCATGCTTTCGGGGGTGAGCAGATCGTACTCCACGCCCGAGGGCTTGATGCAGACAAGTCCCCGCTCGCGGTCAATGCCGCTGACGTTGCCCCACGTGAAGGTCACAAGCCCCAGCTCGGGGAGCAGCTTGTTGGCCTTCCAGACCTCTTTTCTCAATGCTTCCAGCATCATATCCTCATCCTCCCTGTCTCGCTACAGCCGCGTAGCGTTGGTATTTTTCCATGTAGATCCCGTGATCCTCCATATTGGGCAGGATCAGCTCCCCTCGGCTCACCATGCGCTCCGCCGCTTCGTGATAGTCACGGTAATGGCCCACAGCCACCGCCGCGGACATGGCCGCTCCCAGAGTTCCCAGCTCATTGACCTCTACCGTCTCCACGGGAAGCCCGCATACGTCGGCAAACATCTGTACCCAGACCTGCGAGCGAGCCGCGCCTCCCGAGAGCTTGATGACCGCGGGGGGATCGCGGTTCTCCAAAAGCCGCAGGATATGGGTGTAATGGGAGAAGACCACTCCCTCGTAAACGGCGCGGAGGATATGCCCCATCGTGTGGGCGTGGCTGAGTCCCTCCAAGGCGGCCAAGGATCTTCCCGCCTCGTTGGTGCCGTACAGGAACGGCACGTAGACGGGGGTGTTCTCGGCGGGAGGGATACCCTCGACCATGGCGTTGATGCGATCGTACACCGACCCCTCCTTGCAGGTCTCCCGCAATCCGAAGAGGTGAATAAACCATTCCAGATTCCCCGCCGAGGTGGCGCTGCTCTCCTCCACCAGATAGTATCCGGGCACGCAGAAGAGAGAATTCTTGGTGGTGGCGTGTACCACGGGGTGATCCGAAACGTACTCGTTGATGCTCCAGGTGCCTGTGATGGAGCAGAGATCACCGCTCGAGATCGCCCCCGAGGCCAGCGCGCAGGCGTCAATATCGAACATGCCGCCGCTGACGGGAGTACCCGTCCGCAGTCCTGTCATCTCGGCCACCTCGGGAGTCACCCTACCGCATATATCGTAGGAATTGCGCAGAGGCGGAAGCTTACAATAAAGCTCGGGCATTCCCACCGCCTCGCAGATGCGGGGGTTGAAGTCCTGTCTCACCAGATCCATCAGACCGCTCCCCGAATAATCGGTGATTTCCGCGTAAGCCTCCCCCGTTAAGCAGAAGCGGATGTAATCCTTGGCCTCGAAAATATAGCGAATACGGGTATAGGCCTCGGGCTCATTCTCCTTGAGCCATGCCAGCAGGGGGAGGGGCTGGCAGGCAACGGGACGGTGGAGGGTCATTTCCATCAGCTCATCGGAGATCCCCGATGCCTCCCATGCCTCGATGACGGATCCCGCTCTGGCGTCGGTGGAGGGGATGCCGTAATACGCGGGGGCACCCGCGCTGTCCACAAGGTAGAGACCCTTTCCGTGTCCCGTACAGCCGATCCCCAGAATTTCCGACGGATCAACGCCGCTCTTTCGGATACACGCGGAGATCACCGTGACGTTCGCCTCCCACAGCTCCCCCATATCCCGCTCCTCAAAGTGGACGCGGGGGGACAGAACGGGTGTTTTTGCAGAGGCCTCGGCGATCTCACGGCCGAATTCGTCAAAAATCACGCATTTTACGGCAGTTCCGCCGTTATCCAAACCCATAAAGTATGCGCTCATGCCTGTCTCCTCCCTTTTTGATCCAAAATTTCTCGCAGATAAGCCGAAGCGGCCGACAACCGCTCGTCCACGCGGTCTGTGCCGTTATGCCAGAACTCGGCGTTGAAGCGGCGTACCCCCATATCCCACAGGGCGGAGGTAACGGCGGGGAAATTAACCTGCCCCTCGCCGTAGAACAGATCCCGGAAGACTCCGGGCACGGTCTCCTTCAGATGGGCTGCCACGATATGTCCGTGCCCCGTCAGAAGATCGCCGCGGGGGGCGGGGGTGGCGTTGGAAACGTTCCCCACGTCGGGGTATATCTGCAGGTAGGGGGAATCCACGGCGCGGACGAAGTCCATGGCCTTGGAGACCGTATTGCAGAAATCATTCTCCATGGTCTCCAGTGCCAGCATGATCCCGTAAGCGGAGGCCCACTCGGCGCTGATCCTCAGACCCTCGATGAAGCGCTCCCGCGTTTCGGCGGTGGAGCTTTCATGATAATATACGTCGTAGCCCGCCAGCTGGATGATCCGCACCCCCAGCCCGTCCGCCAGACGGATGGCTTTCTTCATGATGTCCATGCTTCTCGCGCGGATCTCGGGAACACCGCTTCCCATGGGATACTTGCGGTGACCGCTGAGGCACATGGTCTCAATGGGAAGCCCTACGGAACGGGAGAGCTCGTACAGCTCACGGATCTCCCCATCGCTCCACTCCAGGCGGGCAAGGCGCGCGTCGCTCTCGTCCACACTGATCTCCAGAAAATCGAAGCCGCCTTTCTTGGCCGCCTCCAGCCGTTCTCTCCACGTGTACTCGTTCGGCATGGCTTTTTCGTAAATACCCAAGCGATATTCCATAGGATACGTCTCCTTTTTCACGATCTATCATGATGCACGGATCGCCATGCGCTCCGGATCATGGATTCGAAACGCATGGCAGAAGCTACAAGGGATCAAGGGTTCGTAGGCACCAGCACCAACCGATCCATCACACAAGGCGACTCGGAATCCACGTCCACGCCGCGAATGGTCAGGGTGTGTACACCTGCAGTCAGGGTCAATTTGCCCAGATCAAAGCTCGCGAAGGTCCAGCCGCTGCCGCCGTTGGCCATGTTCACCTTGCTGCCGATAGCATTGCCGTCGACCATGAACTGAAGAGTGGGGCCGTTGTTATCGGTGACTCCCTTGAAGATGATGGAGTAAGTACCGTCTACGGGCATCGAGAAGGTCATGACCGTCTCGGCATCCTTGCGGATGGTGGCGAAAATAGCCTTGCCGTCGGTCACGTCCGCGGGCAAAGCACCGTTGACGAAGGGCTTGTCCATCCAGGAGGGATAGGTGACGAAGGTCATCTCGTCGAACTCATAGGAAAACTCTGTCTCGGCATCCATATCCACAGAGGTCAACACCAGGTTATCCAGCATGAAGGGGGCATCGCTGGCCACGTCCACCGAACGGAAGGAGAGGGTGTTCTCCCCAGCGTTCAGGGTGACATAACCCAAATTGAAGGTGGCATAGCCCCACTGGCCTCCGTAGGCCATTTTGACCTTGCCGCCCACGTCCTGTCCGTTCACAGCAAACTGCAGGATGGGGCCGTTCGTGGTGGACACGGCATGGAGCACAAGGGCATACGTGCCCGCCGTCTCCACGATCAGGGTCACAGAGACCTCCTCACCGAGGTTCAGGCTCATGTTGGCCACTCTCTTGTCGGTCACGCCCTCGGGGAGCGCGCCGTGGGTGTAGGGGATCTCACTCCAATGA
>JAGAIH010000370.1 GCA_017626655.1 Clostridia bacterium
AAACCCACCGACGCGATTATTGTAAGCTTGGAACACAAAGACGATTATTCTGTTATTGTTGGTGAGCCTTATAAAGTCGGTCTTTTCAAAAAGGTTACTTTTGGTAATTTGTTTGCAATGGAAGGAAAACACGATATTTTTAAGGATACATAGGACTCGTTGCAAGCATGGCGTTGCGCCCCGGAAGATAGGGGACAGGCGCAATTCCCATCATCATCAAGAGGTTAATGTACCCTCTGCAAAACCGACCTGCATCTGAATCGGACACACATCACAGCAGAAAAGCCACCTCTCGGGGGCCTTTTCCGCCGACCGGAATGGCTTCCACTTTCGTCCGAGCCGCGAAGCGGCGTCAACTCGGGTTCCCGGCCCCAAAGCGGGGAGGTTGTTCCCCCATCCCCGGGCCACCCGAAGATTCCCCAAAAATACTATACGTCTATTGACAAAATCTTGGTTTCGGGGTATAATAGGAGTGTGCGGATCTCCGCTACTTACGAAAGGAGCATCATTATGAAACGCGTTCTATCCGTCCTGCTTATGCTCTCTCTTCTGGTCTGCCTGTTCGCTTCCTGCGACACCCTGACCGCCGCCGCCGCTATGACCAAGGCCGAAAAGGCCCTGGAGGATATTCCCTACACCGTCACCATGTCCATGGACTTCACCTGCGAGGATGAAAAGCTCAACGCCGTCTTCGACGCCCTGTCCCTGGAGCTTCCCGTGACGGTGGACGGCGATGACCTCTACCTGGATATGTCCACCGAGGTCATGGGCTTCACGACCGGGGTCACCATGACCGTGGTCGACAAGGTGCTGTACGCCAACACCACCGTCATGAACCAGAGCGTTAAGCTCAAGGCTACCCTCACCGAGGAGGACTACGAGGAGTTCCTCAAGGACAACAACACCGAGCTGCCCGTCACCGCCGACAGCTTTGAGACCCTCTCCATGGAGGTCAAGGACGGCAAGCAGATCGTCACCTGCACCGGCATCACCACCGAGGGCCTGACCGCCATGAACGATCACCTCGCCGACACCTTCAAGGCCCTGGGCGCCGAGGCCGCCGCGGGGGATCTGACTATGGTGGCCACCATCTCCGACGGTCTCTTTGAGTCCCTGGCTCTGACCGCCTCCTACTCGGTGACCGTGGAGGGGGAGACTCACTCCCTGTCCCTGGCCATGAATGCCCGGTATTCCTATGAGGATATTCAGTCCATCACCGCCCCCGCCGATGCCGACAGCTACACGGACGTCAGCTTCGACGAGATCGTAGGGGAGTAAATTCCTCAAACGCATAATGAAAAGGTGACCTGTCACAGGACGGGTCACCTTTTGTATTTGGCACGGGATCACCGACCGCCCCGATGTCCGCCGCCGCCTCCGTGACGGCTCCCTCCGCCGCCGCTACTGCTGCTGCGAGGAGAATAGGTGCGGTTGGTGTACTCGCGGACGAAGGAGTCCGACTCGTGGGTCAGATCCAGCTTGGCGTAGCGGTCCAGGGGGTAGTCCACGGTGGCCTTCTTCTTGCGGTAAACGGCGATCACCGCCCCGCGGACGGCGAAGGCGATGCCGACGGAGATGGCCGCCGCGAGGAAGATGATGACGCCCCAGGCCATGCCCACACGGCCCGTATAAGCCTGCGCCGACAGGGTAAAGAAGGCCTCACAGCCGTCGTAGACGCGGCCGCCCTTGAGGTTTTCGTAGACATCGTAGTCGTCCAGTATGTAGTTGACTTCCTTACCATTTACGGCGTGGTTAGCCTCGCCGTAGGTGTACATATCGTAGTAGTAGGTGTCGTTGAGGTGCTCGTAGGTCACCACCAGGAGGATGGCGTCGGTGCCCTCGATGTCCTTCACGCGGTGGCAGTAATCGTCACCGTAGAAATCGTCGTACGGGCCGTCGGCCAAATAGGTGGCCAGATACAGCTCCACCCCGTGCTCAGCCGAGAGACGGTCCAGCAGAGCCGCCATTTGGGCAGACTCGGTGGCGGTCAGCATCTCCGAGGGATCGTAGACCCGCTCGCTCTCCGCCGCATACAGGGGAAGGGTGAAGCATACCGCCAGACAGAGCAGGATCAGCGCAAGGGCGATACTCTTTTTCAGTACAGAAGTCTTCATCAGAACAGAGCACCTCCGATCAGCGAGAGTAATGCCGTGGCCGGCACCGCCACAGCCGCCATGAGGGCCGCCAGCTTGACCTGGCTCACGGGCAGCTCCCCGTAGATCTTCCCCGTGGAGGCGTTGATGGCGAAGGTGTAGACCTTGCCGTCCTTGTGGGGGTAGGTCAGAATCCAGACGGGGAGGAGAGCGTATTCCCAATGGCTCTCCTTGATATTGACGTTAATGGTCTCGGGGGTGACCGTGGTGTAAGCCTCTCGGACGGTGGAGCGCAGGAGGGCGGCGGTGTAGTCGTGCATCCGTCCCCGCACCTCCTCGGACAGAGAATCCCGTTCAATGTCCCGCTTCTTGGCGAAAAAGCCCGACAGGTAGGGCATGGAGAAGTCGGTCAGCTCCTCGGAGGGGTAGGGGAGAACACCCTCCAGCATCTTCTTGTCGGCATCGGACAGGGCGCAGGTGACGATATCCTCAAAGTGGATATCCCCCGCCCGCTCCAGCTTGTAGACCTTGGTGTTGGTGTACTTGTAGTCCCCCGCCCTCCAGGTATGGACGCGGGTGGCCTTGAAGTCGGTGGCGCCGTGAGCGTCGGCATCCGTGACCCAGAAGGGGTAGTAGACCCCCTTGATCTGGGCCGCGTGGGCTTGGGACTTGAAGTCACGGGGCAAGAACCACTTCTTTTGGCACCAGCCGAGGAAGGCCTTCTCGGCCTCCTCCTTGGTGATGCGGAAGGGGATGACCTTGTGGGGCTGCATCTGGCCCGAGAGCCGTCCCGCGTGGACCACGGGATTGTGGCAGTAGTAGCAGAAGTCGGCGGCGGTGTTGTCGTCGGCCACCACCTCGGCCCCGCAGTTGGGGCAGGTGAAGAGGTTCATCTGCTCGCAAAAGGCCTCGCCGTCGGCCCTCTGCTTTTCGGCGGCCTCGGCGGCGCCCGCGTCCGTCAGCTCGGTCTCGTCGAACTCCGAGAGGCAGAACTCGCAGGCGAACTTTTGTTTTTCGGGATCGAAGCCAAGGCCGGCGCCGCAACAGGGGCATTGGTAGGCTACGGTTTTGTTTGTGGACATAATATGTGGTTCCCTTCTTTGGTTTTAGGGATGATATTTGGGCTTGTCCGGGCGACAAACCGCGCTTTTACTTCCTCTTCCCGCACTCCGAGCAGAACTTGGCCCCCGCGTCATTCTTGGCCCCGCACTCGGTGCAGAACCACTCGGCGGCGGGTCTGGGAGAGCCGCACTCGGGGCAGAACTTGCCCGTACAGACAGCCCCGCAGGCGCAGGTCCAGCTACCCGAGGGGGCGGGCTTGGGAGAGCCGCACTCCGAGCAGAACTTGCCCGTGTTGGTCTGGCCGCAGGAGCAGGTCCAGCCGTTCGCGGGTGCCGCGGGAGCCTTGGCGGCGTCACGCTCCATCTGGGCTTGGTTAGAAGCCGAGGCCGCGCCCACGAAGCCGCCTCCTGCGTTCATGCCCATACCCATGCCCATGAAGGCCTGGGCCGCGCCGTTCGCGTTACTGCCCGCGGCCTCCATGCCTCTGGCCACCGCGCCCTGGACGTAGCCCTCGCGGATGGAGGCATCCCCCAGCATGGCACCCTGGTTGCGGATGTCGATCATCTCGCGGGACTTCTCGTCGTAGGACAGGCCGCCCAGGCCCACCGACAGGACCTCCATACCGCGCAGCTCCTTCCAGTCGGCGTCCAGCTCGTTTTGCATATAGCGGGACAGCTCGCGGGACTTGGAGACCACGTAGGAGACACGGATGCCGTCGGCGGACATGGAGTTGATGGCCGCGCCCAGCGCCTCCAAAAACTCGTTGAGGTACTGCTCGTTGATGGCGGAGATATCCACTCGGTCGGCGTTCTTGGGGATCACCTCGGTGTAGAACTTGATGGGGTCGGTGATCTTGATGGAGTACATACCGTGGGCGCGGAGGAACAGCTCGGCGTTGTAGAAGCTGTCAAAGTAGCTGATGGGGTTGCGGGTGCCGAACTTGATGCCCTTAATCTCCTGGAGGTTGATGAAGTAGGCCTTCTGGGAGGTGGAAGGCACACCGCCGAACTTGACACGGGAGAAGGACTCCTTGATGGAGGCCCCAAATCCGCCCGAGAACAGGGAGGGCGCGGAGGCGTTGTCCACCTTGTAGTAGCCCTCCTCGGCGGTGAAGTCCACGATCTTGCCGCCGTCCACCAGCATCATGAACTGGTTCGGGTAGACGTGGATGACCGAGCCGTTGGAGATGTAGTCCTCGGTGCCCTTCTTGTTGCTGTTGCGCTTATCGTTCTTTCGGACCTTGACGCCCTTGGTAAAGAGGGTGGTATCCCCCATATTGTCGGCCTCCAGGACCTCCAGCCACTGGTCGGCAAGGCCGCCGCCGATGGCGCTCATTGTCGCTTTGATGATGCCCATTATGTAGTTTCCTTTCTGTTATTTCTTGATAAAAGCACAATGAGCGTATGCCAACACTCTGACATACGCCCATCGCTATTCTCTTCAAAACCCCGCAAGGCCGTGTACACAGCATTCGGAACCCTGTTTTTTCCAGGGCGGTGATCTATCCGCGGCTTTACTGCTCCCAGCGTCCGCTGCACGTCGGGACAAGTCAACCGATGCGTAGAGCGGGAGGTCTGCAAACCACCTCGTGAGTCGATCTCCTTTAATCAGATGTGGGTCACAATATCTGTATATCACGCACCCCGCAGGAATTTTTTGAATCGGGGTGTGACGGGCGGTTAGTCCTCGTCGTTGTTCAGGTCGTAGTCGGCCTCGTCGGAGAGCATATCGTCGAAGTAGTCGGCCACGTCGTCGAACTCGTCATCGTCGTCAATGGTAACCAGCATATCCTCGCCGTTCTCGTCCTTCTCTTCCTTAAGAATGACGTACTCGTAGACGTCCTCCTCGTCGGGCTGATCGTCCACGGGGATCATGGCGTAGTACTTCACGCCCTTCAGCTCGGCCGCGCCGATGACCTCAAATTGCAGCTCGTTGCCCTCTTCGTCGGTCAGGGTATAATATTCGCTCTGAAAATCCTTCTCATCCATGGTAGTATCTTCCTTTCCGCGGGAACCGTCCCCCGCTTCTTTGTTACGTTCTTATTATACACGAAAATCCCGCTCTTGTCAACTGGGTTTACCTATGTTTTTGTTGCGGGAGGGGGAGATTCGGTGAAATTCGGGGGAATTTTTCGTGAAGCGCGGGGCTTGGGACCGAATCCGTCAGATCAGCTCGGCCAGAACGGCATTGCTGACGGGGAATCCCCGCTCGGTGAGGAACACCCGCCCACCCTCGCGGCGCATGAGGCCCATTTCGATATAGGGTATGCAGATCTCACCGTAGGTATACCAGAAATCCCTACCGAAGCGGCGGGAAAATTCTGCCTCCTCAATGCCGTCGTACAGGCGGAGAGCCAGCATGATGAACTCGGATTCCCTGTCGGCGGGGGTCAGGACCTCGGTGAATTCGGTAATGTCCTTCCCCGCCAAAAAGCCCTCCAGATCCCGGGACTGACCGAACCGCACCCCGTTCATGCAGGAGTGGGCGGCCACGCCGAGGCCCAGGTAGTCGCGGCATTGCCAGGTGTGGAGGTTGTGACGGGAGTGGTAGCCGGGCTTGGCGAAGTTGGAGATCTCATAGTGCTCATACCCCGCCTCGCGGAGGATGGCGCAGGCCTGTTCCCAGAGGGTGACGGCCTGCTCGTCGGCCTCCTCCTCGTCCCGGGGAAGCCCCAGGGCGGCGCGGCCCCGACGGTGGAAGGGGGTCCCCTCCTCCAGCATGAGGGTGTAGGCAGACAGGTGGGTGGGATCCAAAGCCAGGGCGCGGGACAGGGTGTCGGCCAGCGACGCGGGGGTCTGATGGGGGATGCCCAGCATGAAGTCCAGATTGATGTTCTCGATCCCCACCGCGCGGGCGTCGGCGACGGTTTTTTCCACGTCCTCCCAGCGGTGAAGCCGTCCCAGGGCCTTCAGCTCGTCGGCCTGCGCCGATTGGGAGCCAAGGCTCAAGCGGTTGACGCCGCACTCATGCCACACGGACAGTGCCTTCCGCCCCGCGGCGGCGGGGTTGCCCTCCACCGTGATCTCGGCGTCGGGGAGGATGACAAAGGCCTCGCGGATGGCGGCGAACAGCTCGCGGATGCAGGAGGGGGGGAGCAAGGTGGGGGTGCCGCCGCCGAAATACACGGTGTCCAGCGTCGCGGGGCGGCATGTCGTCCCTTCTCTGCTGTGGGAAACCAGATCGGCGGTCTTCTCCCCGTAGGTCTTCCCGGCCTCCCGGATACGGCGGGCCAGCTCATGGGTATAGGCCTCCATCAGCTCCTCGGTAGGGCGGGGGTAGGAGCAGAAATCGCAGTAGGGGCATTTGGAGCGGCAGAAGGGGATATGTAGGTACAGGCCGATGGGTTGGTGGTTCATGGGAGGCTCCTTGGAAAGGGGTGAATTGGGGTTTATCGGGGCGATAAACCCCAATAATGAATAATGAATGATGAATAATGAAGAATGAATAATTGTGGACGGAAACCTTCGGTTTCCCGCATTTTATATCAAATCAATGGAGAAATCCGTAGGACTTCAACCGAAATTATTCATTATTCATTAGCAGTTTATCGGACTTCTGTTCGATAAACTGCAATTTGAAGGGGAAGACCTTCCAAAGAAAGCCTTCCCCTTCGCGGTAAAATTACTTCACCAGATGTCTCTTGATCTTCTTGGAGGTGGTCTTCTCGAACTCGGTGGAACGGAGCTCCAGGGCCTTCATCTGCTTGAAGCTGGGGAGACGGCGGTTGATCTGCATGATCTGCTTGTAGATGGTCTCGTGGATGACCTCCTCGGACACGCCGGAGGGGAGCTTCTCGTAGTTGGGGTAAGCCACCACGGTGAGGATCACCTCGTCGCTGTCCTTTGCCTTGCGGCCGACCACCACGCACTCGGCAATGGCCTCGATCTCGTCCAGGTACTCCTCGATCTCCTCGGGGAAGACGTTCTTACCGTTCTCCAGCACGATGACCGACTTCATGCGGCCCGTGATGTAGACGTAGCCGTCCTCGTCCTTGTAGGCCACGTCACCGGTGCGGAACCAGCCGTCCTCGGTGAAGGCGGCCTCGTTGGCCTCGGGGTTGTTGTAGTAGCCCATCATGACGTTGTCGCCCTTGATCTGGAGCTCGCCCTCGGGGTAGCCGTGCTCACCCATTTGCGCGTCGGCGATGCGGCAACGGCAGCAGGGGACAGAGGGGCCGATGGAGCCGTACTTACGGTTGTAGTAGGGGGTGACGTTGGTCAGGGGAGAGCATTCGGTGATGCCGAAGCCCTCGAACACCGAGATGCCGAAGTCCTCGAAGGCGGCGATGAGATCGGGGTTGAGCTTGGCGCCGCCGCAGATGATGTGGTCCAGGCGGCCGCCGAAGGAATCCAGAACGGTCTTGAAGAGCTTGCGGCGCATATCGATGCCCATGGAGAGGAGGGTCTTGGAGGTGGCCAGGGCGGTCTTGAGGAGCTTGGCCTTGCCGGTGCGCTCGGCCTCGCTCCAGATCTTCTTGTACATGGTGTTGAGGAACAGGGGAACCAGCACCAGGCCCGTGGGCTTGAAGACCTGGAGGTTCTTCAGCACGTGGCGGAGGGAATCGTTGATGCAGATCTCGATGCCGAACAGGGAGGCGGCCAGCACGCACATCAGCTCATAGGTGTGGTGGACGGGGAGGACCGACATGATGACGTCGTCGGGGACGAAGCAGACGGTATCGCAGGCGGCGTTGACGGCGGCGAAGATGTTCTTCTGGGAGAGCATGACACACTTGCTGGTGCCGGTGGTACCCGAGGTAAAGAGCATCTCGGCCAGCTCCTCGCGGTTCTCCACGGCGGGGAACTTGTAGCCCTCGCCGGCCAGGCGCTCGCGGCCATTGGTCAGGACCTGATCGAAGGTGACCACCTTGGCGTCAAAGGTGCTGTCGTAGGCAGGGGTCACGGGGATGAAGTACTGCACTCCGGTCTTGCTGTTCTGGATGGCGTCCACGAACTTCTCGTTGAAGGACTTGGAGTACACGATGGCCTTGGCCTCCACGATATCCAGGAACTTGCAGATCTCGTTCACATCCAGCTCCTTGTCCATGGGGACGGCCACACAGCCGGCGGCCAGGGAGGCAAGATACGTGCAGATCCACTGGGGAGAGGTGTCACCGATAACGGCGACCCGCTTGCCCTTCAGACCCATCGCGTCGAAGGCGGCGGCGCACTCGCGCACCATGGTGTAGAACTGGCCGTAGGTCAGATCCTTGATTTCCTTGCCCACGTAGTAGCGGTAGGCGATCTTATCGCCGTGGTCGCGGATCTGCTCCAGAAGGTCCAGCACGTCGCTGGCGCGGGGGTTGACGCGATCCATGCGGGGACGGTTGATGGGCTTGTGCTTCTTTGCGGTGATCTTTTGCTCGGTTGCCATAATGCTTCCTTTCCCAGGCGGAATACTCCGTCCGCTCCCTGATGCGGGAGGTGATGTAATTGATTGGTTTGTTTGTCTAACTAATATTTTGCGCCCGCAAACGGGAAACGGGAGCGGAGCATACGTCCGTCCCGGTTCCCGACGGATGGTGAAACGATGGGGATCACTTCCCCACGCAGAAGCGGGAGAAGATCTCGGAAATAACCTCTTCCCCCGTCTCGCGGCCGCAGAGCATCCCCAGCTCGCCCATGGCGGCGCGGATATCGTCGGCGCAGACGTCGTAGGGAAGACCCGCGTCCAGATTCTCGCGGGCGGTCCGGAGGTAGGCGGCGGTCTCTCGGAGGGCGGCGGCCTGTCTCGCGCTGAAGACCACGGCCTCCTCGCCCATGCGAAGATCGCTGTCGATGAAGGCGGTCTCCACGGCGGCGGTCAGGCGGTCGAAGCCCTCCCCGGTTACCGAGGAAAGACAGACCGTGGGGACCCCGTCGGCGGGGATGGTTCTTTCGGGGTGAAGATCCCCCTTGGTGTAGATGCGGATGACGGTTCTTCCCTGCCCCGCAAGGGACTCGATCAGAGTCTCGGTCTCGGGGTCGGTACCGGCGGTATCGGTCAGCGCCAGCACCAGCTCGGCTTCGTCCAGGGCCTTTCTCGCCCGCTCCACGCCGATGCGCTCCACGGGGTCGTCGGACTCACGAAGTCCCGCCGTATCCGACAGGCGGAGGGTGACCCGGCCTACCGTGACGGTGTCGGTGAGGATATCACGGGTAGTCCCCGCGATCTCGGTGACGATGGCGGCCTCGCGGCCCACCAAACGGTTGTAGAAAGCGCTCTTGCCCACGTTGGGACGGCCGCAGATCACGGTGGGGATGCCCTCGGCGATGGCGCGGCCCGTGCGGTAGGTGTCCACCAGGCCGCGGACGGTTGTCTCGGCCTTCACGATAGCGGCGCGGATCTCCTCAAAGGGCATCTCGGTGAGATCCTCCTCGGGAAAGTCCATGCCCGCCTCCATATTGGCCAGCACCGCCATGAGGTCGGTGTAGACCCCCTCGGCGGAGCTTGTGAGCAGACCGTTCATGCCGGCTCGCGCCAGCTTGACCTGCTCGTCGTTGCCCGCGTCCAAAAGGTTGCCCAGGGCCTCGGCCCGCTCCAGCTCCAGCTTGCCGTTCATGTAGGCGCGGCGGGTGAATTCCCCCGCCAGAGCCTGTCTGGCACCCGCTCTGAGGCAGGCCTCCAGCACGTTGCGGGTGACCAGCACGCCGCCGTGGCAGGAAAGCTCCACCGTGTCCTCTCCCGTGAAGGAGTGGGGGGCCTTGAAGACCGTGCAGAGCCCGTCGTCCAGCACCTCCCCGCTGTCGGGGTGGCGGATGAGACCGTACACGGCGGTACGGGGGGCTGTATCGGTCAGGCTCTTTCCATTCATGGGGAAGAAGACCCGATCCGCCACCGCCAGGGCTTCATCCCCCGACAGGCGGATGACGGCCACGCCTCCCTTACCGAAGGGGGTACTGACGGCGGCGATGGTATCGAAAGGGGATATCGTCATGTGAAATACCTCCCTTTTGCGGTGCTTGAATTATTCCTCGTCGGAAACGACCTCGGCGGTCTCGGCGACCTCGGCCTCATAGGTCTCGTCCTCATCCTCGGAGTAGGTGGCGGCGGAGAGGTCGATATCGAAGGGGTCGTGCTCCTCCTCGCCGAAGATGGACTCGCCCTGCTTGCGGGTCACGCCGGTGAGGGCCTCGGAGGACAGGGGATCCACGGTCTTGGCGGAGCGGCTCTTCTTCTTGGAGCGGGACTTGGACTTCTCGGAGGTACCCTTGGCCTTGATGCCGGCGGTGGGCATGCCCTCCTCCTCCAGGAAGATCACGATGCGGCGGTTGTTCTCCACGCCGATGGAGTTGGTGGAGACACCCTCCATCTTCTGGATCTCGGAGTGGATGATGCGGCGCTCGTAGGGGTTCATGGGCTCCAGCATGATGCTCTTCTTGTACTTCAGCACCTGGTGGGCCTTCTTGCGGGCCAGGATGCGGAGGGCCTCCTCACGCTTGGCGCGGTAGGACTCCACGTCCACGGTGATGCGGGCGTACTCTCTCTTCTCGCCCTCCTCCTTGCGGTTGGCGGCCAGGTTGGCCAGGTACTGGAGAGCGTCCAGGGTGTCGCCGTGGTGACCGATCAGGACACCGGCGTTCTCGCCGTCCACGGTAATGACCATGTCGTCGTTGTTACCGGGGTGCATGGCGATGGCCACGTCCTCCAGGGCCATATCCTCCACCAGCTTGCAGATGAAGCGGTAGGCGGTCTGCTCGCTCTCGGTGGCGGTGGCGGGGTCGATGTTCTCGAAGACGGGGCGGACGGGGACGGCGATCTCCTCGGTCTCCTCCACGTCCTCCACGGGCTTCTTGGGGGCGCGGTCGCGACGCTCGCCACCCTTGCGGTCGCCACGGTCGC
>JAGAIH010000371.1 GCA_017626655.1 Clostridia bacterium
GCGGCAAGCCTCGCCTTTCGTCGGCGCTTTATTTGCTTTTTTCGTTTGATTGTTTTGGGTGTGCGCTTGGTTCGGCGAGCTTGCGGGGCTCCCCGAAACGAGCGTAGCGAGTTTTGGGGGCTAGCTGGCGAGCCGACTTGTATATACCAAGCGCACACCTTATCGTCAAAGGAAAACAAAAATACAACGGTATTGTATATAAAGGGGAACTGACTTTCGAGTCTTTTCTGCACATTTTAAAATCAATAACAGCGTTCAAATACATAACGAAAATAAGGGACTATCCGTTTTATCATGCGGATAATCCCTTTTTTGCATATAAAAAACCCGACCTTTTCAAACTCTTTACAAGTTCAAATAGGTCGGGTTTGGTCTGAGTGACAAGACTTGAACTTGCGGCCTCTACCACCCCAAGGTAGCGCGCTACCAGCTGCGCCACACCCAGATGTCTCACGGGATCTCTCCCTGACGACTTGATAATTATACCACAACAAGGTCGAAATGTCAAGTGTTTTTTGAAATAAAATTTCGACAAAAGTAACCAAAAGATATCGCTTTCGTTGTGCAGGATGACTATAAAAGTAGAGGAAAGGACAAGGGGCAACACCATGTGTGTGTCGCCCCTTTTCTGTATGATGGAATCAGACCGAGGAATGCTCCTTGGATCTCTTGCGGGAATCGCGGTCGGAATCCTCGTCGTCCCCGTCGCGGTCATGGTGATCGTGACGGTCATGACGGTCGTCCTCGTCGCGGTCATCATCATCGTCGTTACGGTCTCGCTTGGAACGCCTATCGTCGTCCTCGTCCTCGTCTTCGATCTCATTGCGGACCACCTGGATGAGAGAGACGCGGTGGTAGTCGGTCTCGGTGACGGTGATATCCAGATTCTCAAAGCTGAAGCGGTCGCCGCAGGCGGGGATCTTGTCCAGGACCTCCATGATCCAGCCGTTGATGGTGATGGAGTCGGACTCGATCTCCAGGTCAAAGAACTCACTGAAGTCGGATAGGCTGCCGCCGCAGTCGATGCGGAAGGTGTTCTCGGCGATCTCCTTGTAGTCCTCGACCACCTCGTCGTGCTCATCCCAGATGTCGCCCACCAGCTCCTCCAGGATGTCCTCCATGGTGACGATACCCAAAGTACCGCCGTACTCGTCCAGCACCACGGCCAGGTGGGACTTGTTGGTCTGGAGGTCGCGGAGCAGGTCGTCAATGCGCTCGCCCTTATGGATGAACAGGGGAGGGGAGATCAGCTCCTCCAGGGGCTTGTCGGTGAGGCCCTTGGCGGTGAAGACGTCCTTGGAATGGAGGACGCCTACGATCTTGTCGATGCTGTCCTCGTAGACCAGCAGGCGGGAGAAGCGGGACTCCTCGAAGAGCTGACCGATCTCCTCCATGGGGGTGCCGATCTCAAAGCCCTCCAGATCCACGCGGTGGGTCAGGATATCCTCGGCCTTCTGCTCGGTGAAGTTGATGGCGTTGCGGAGCAGATCGCCCTCCTCGTCGTCGATGGTGCCTTCCTCCTGTACCTCCTCCACCAGCATGAGCAGCTCCTCCTGGGACATCTTGTTGTCGGCCTTGACACGGAAGATCTTGGCCACCAGCTTGGTCCACAGGGAGAAGAGGAAGCTGAAGGGAATGAGGATCCAGATGAAGAACTGCATGAGGGGCGCCGAGAACATGGCAAAGCCCTCGGGGCGGTTCTTGGCGATGGACTTGGGGGTGATCTCACCGAAGATCAGCACGATGACCGTGACGGCGGCGGTGGAGATCAGGGTGCCGTAGCTGTCGGCGAAGGTCTGATCCTTGGCGTTCACGCACAGGGTGATGACGAA
>JAGAIH010000372.1 GCA_017626655.1 Clostridia bacterium
CTGGGCCTGCTTGACCGAGGAGTTCATGAAGACGGTACAGCGGGTACCCAGCTCCACGGGGGCCTTGGCGAAGAGGCCCAGGCGGGCGAACTCGTCCACCTCGTAGCCCATGGAGCGGGCGAAGGTCTCGATGAAGGAGCCACAGCCCGAGGAGCAGGCCTCGTTGAGCATGATGGAGTCGATGGCGTCACCCTTGACCTTGAAGCACTTGATGTCCTGACCGCCGATGTCCAGAATGAAGTCCACGTGAGGATTGAAGTACTTGGCGGCGGTGAAGTGGGCCATGGTCTCCACGAGACCGCGGTCGATGTGGAAGGCTTGGCGGATCAGGTCCTCGCCGTAGCCCGTGACCGCCGAGCCCTTGACGGTGATGCGGTCACCGCAGAGCTTGTAGATCTCCAAAAGCTGCTCCCGCACGATGGAGACGGGGTTGCCGCGGTTGGAGTTGTAGTAGGAGTAGATCAGCTCTCCGTCCTCACCCATGAGCACCAGCTTGGTGGTGGTGGAGCCGCAGTCGATGCCGATGTAGGCGTTCCCCGCGTAGTCAGCGGGGTAGACGGTCTTGACCGAGGCCTTGGCGTGGCGGTCGCAGAAGGCCTTGTATTCCTCCTCGCTTGCGAACAGAGGATCGGTATGAGCCGCCTCCAGGCGCTCCTTGGTGGAGGCCTCCACCCCCGCGATGAGGGCGTCCATGGAGGTGATGCCCTCCAGCTTGGTGGCGTAGTGAGCCGCGCCCAGGGCCACCGACAGACGGCCGTACTCGGGGAAGATGGCGTGCTCGTCGTTGAGATCCAGGGCCTGCTTGAAGGCGGCGCGAAGCCCCTTGCAGTAGTAGAGAGGGCCGCCTAAGAACATGACCTTGCCCTCGATCTTGCGGCCCTGAGCCAGGCCCGCGATGGTCTGGGAGGCCACGGCGGCGAAGATGCTGGCGGCAATGTTCTCCTTGGCCGCGCCCTGGTTGAGCAGGGGCTGGATATCGGTCTTGGCGAAGACACCGCAGCGGGAGGCGATGGGGTAGATGCGGGTATGATGGAGGGCCAGCTCGTCCAGCTGCTGGGTGGTGACGTCCAGGAGGGTGGCCATCTGGTCGATGAAGGCCCCCGTACCGCCGGCGCAGGTGCCGTTCATACGCTCGTCCATACCGCCCTTGAAGAAGATGACCTTGGCGTCCTCGCCGCCCAGCTCGATCACCACCGAGGTGTCGGGCTCCAGGGCCTTGACGGTCTCACCCGTGGCGAAGACCTCCTGGACGAAGGGAATGCCGGCCGAGGAAGCCATGCCGAAGCCCGCCGAGCCGGAGATAGCGGCCTTGACGGGGCGGTCGCCCACCATATCGCGGACTCTCTGCAAAAGCTCCAGGGTCTTGGGACGCACCTGGGAAAAGTGGCGCTCGTAGCAGGAATAGACCAGCTTTCCGTCGCAAAAGACCACCAGCTTGGCGGTGGTGGAGCCAATATCAATGCCGATGGCGGCAAAACGGCCCTCCGCGTCGGCGAAGGAAGGGGTATCCATGACCTCCCAGGAGCGGAGGGATTTATCCAGATCTGTCATACGCGTACTCCCATCTGTATCGTTAGGGTATCAAACTACTTTTTTCAGTATACCACAAAATCGTGAATTCCGTGTTAATTCCCGAAAATTCGTGACGGGACATACGACGATATTTCTGTGATGGGAAAGGATTTTTTTGTAAAAAATAGCACAGAACGCCGATGCGGGGGTCAGCCGCCCTCCAAAGCGATCCGCAGCTTGCGGAGGATCTTCTTCTCCAGGCGGGATATGTAGGACTGGGAAATGCCCAAAAGCTCCGCCACCTCGCTCTGGGTCATCTCCCGCCGTCCGTTCAGCCCGAAGCGAAGCTCCACGATGAGCCGCTCCCTGGACTCCAGCCGCGCCACCGCCCGACGGAGAGCTACGCGCTCCTCGGCGTCCTCGATTTCCTGGCCCACAGGCGTCTCGTCGCTCCCCAGGACGTCCGAGAGGAGCAGCTCGTTACCGTCCCAATCGGTGTTCAGCGGCTCGTCCAGGGAGACCTCCTGTTTGCCGCCGACCTTGCGGAAGTACATGAGGATCTCGTTCTCGATGCACCGCGAGGCGTAGGTGGCCAGCTTGATGTTCTTGTCCGATCGGAAGGTGTTCACCGCCTTGATGAGCCCCAGGGTGCCGATGGAGATGAGATCCTCCACGTTTACCCCCTGGGTGGGCGGATTCTCATACCGTCTGGCGATGAAGGCTACCAAACGCAGGTTCCGCTCGATCAGCAGAGTCCGCGCCGCCTCAGCTCCCTCGCCTCCCGCCTCCAGGGTGGCGATGACCTCGGCCTCCTCCTCCCGGGACAGGGGCTGAGGAAGCACCTCGGGGCCGTGGATGTAGTAGCACCCGCCCCGTCCGAGGCGTCTGGCCAGCCATGTCCGAAAAAGCATCATGCGTAAGGATAATTTCATCGTGTACCTTCCTTTCTAAATCATAAGCTCGGCGGGGATCAGGGCCTCCACCCCCTCGGTGGGGATGGAGGTCACCGCCACCAGGGCGTCGATCTCCCTTTCTTGGGTGTCTCCCTCGGCTGTCAGCATGATTCGGTCGGGGACGAATCCGTAGAGCAGTCCCTCCCCCGTAGCCGTCCCCGCGGGAATCACCCGCACGCGGCGGGCGTCGGCGGGAGAGAGGCCTACCGCATCGGGGAATGCGCCCCCCATCACGGCGGCGAGGCCCGGGGACAGAACTCCCCGCAGAGCCTCCCCCTCGGCGCAGACCACCAACCGCCCGCTCATGGGATCCC
>JAGAIH010000373.1 GCA_017626655.1 Clostridia bacterium
GGCAGCGGCTCCGGCAGTGGCTCGGGTAGCGGCTCGGGCAGTGGCTCCGGC
The DNA here is from genome assembly GCA_017626655.1 of Clostridia bacterium. Next base: position 52 of record JAGAIH010000373.1, read on the forward strand.
AGCGGTTCCGGCAGTGGCTCGGGCGAAGGCTCGGGCAGCGGTTCCGGTAGTGGTTCCGGTAGCGGATCCGGTAGTGGTTCCGGTAGCGGCTCGGGCGGAGATTCGGGCGCTGATACCGGCAACAATGGCGATTCCACCGAGGGGGAAGAGCCTCCGGCAGGGAACGATCCCGACGCAGAGACCACCGATTCCTCTACGCCCGGTCTTCCCGTAGAGCCTGAGGATACCGATGAGACCGGTGTTCCCATTGTTCCCGAGGAGCCTGAGGACACCGTCGAAACCGGGGATCCCGAGGAGACGGGTGATCCCGAGGAGCCCGGCGAGCCCGTGGAACCCTCTATCCCCGTGGGACCCGTGCAGATCACCATTACAGCCGCCTCCGCGACTCGTACGTACAATGGATACGCGCTGAAGAACAATGGCTATTGGATCTCCTCCGGACAGCTGAAGCCCGGCCATTATCTGGAGGTCGAGGTTGTCGGAAGCCGTACCGTTGTGGGTGAGAGCGCGAATATGATCCGCTCCTTCCGCATACTGAACGAATATGGATACGATGTTTCTTCGGAATACAAAGTGATATTGGTTCACGGCACCCTGACGGTTCTGAAGCGTAAGATCACCATCTACGCCATGAGCGCGATCAAGTATTACGACGGACTTCCCTTGACACAGGATCGCTGGGCGATCTCCCGCGGCAGTCTGATCTACGGTCACATTCTGGAGGTGGAAACCGACGGAAGCCTCACGAATGTGGGAACCAATATCAATGTGATCAAGCATTATCGGATCATAGATTCGGTAACCGGGGAGGATATCACCCACTTCTATGACGTGGAGTGCAGATCCGGTACCCTGACCGTTCTGAAGCCTTGAGAAATCAAGGAATCTGAAGCGTAAGCCCTGTACGGCCAATGCTGTACAGGGCTTTTCTGTGTGCTGACCCTCAATGGACTGCTCGGTCTGTTTGTCGCAGGAATACCGAGCGTAGATGACTGCTGTTTTCATTTTGTTGCTTCCTCCGTTTCTTTGGATTTTATAGAAAAAAGGCATAGTACAGAAAGCGGGAAAACGAATATATCCGCCCCCTTCCCCGAGACCAATGGCTAAGCCCCGCGTGGCTGGAGGAGCTGGACAAGCAGGCCCGCCAGGCGCGGGTGGACGGAACCCACGCGAGCTATGCCGACGAGTTCCAATGGCCCTCTTTGCAGGCAGCGTGAGGACTGGTTGCCGAGGATCCCTCCCTCCGATCCCGCAATCTGTTCTATCGGTGTGTGGGTCTGAAGGTGGGGGAGACCGCCGAGATCGGGGACTGCTTCTTCGCCGTGGTGGGCCGTGTCCTGCGGCGTGAGCCCGCATCCTATGTAACCAAGACCCCCGCCGAGGGCTGGCAGCTGTCTCGCGCTTCCTTTGACCAGAGCGGGCCTGACAGGAACAATACCCGGCCCATCAACCTCGCTTCGTTCTGGAGTGAGGATCCCGACGCGGAGTACAGGTACCATCTGTATATTCCGACGGAAGGGGTGTATCGGCTGTCCGCCTGCTGGGGCGCCTCGAATCGGAATACCGACAGAACGGTGTATTCCTTGGATGGAATTGACTTCTCGGTGGATCAGAGAGACGGCCTGTGGTGCTGGCATACATTGGGAGACGTACACCTGACCGGGGGTATGCACACGGTCACCCTGCGAAACCGTGGAGAAGGGAAGCCTCATCCGGACAAACTGGGCGCACACATGGGCGCGGGAAAGACCATCAACGGCATTTTCAGCGATCACGAGGGCGACTACGGTTACAAGATGGCTTGGTCAGAGGATCTTGCCGACGAGTTCCGAACGAAATACGGCGAGGATATGCGGCGGATACTGCCTCTGCTCATTGACCGTGATGCCCAAGGCAAGGACGTGGTCTGGCGCTACCGTTGGTTCGATACGGTATCCGATATTTACTCGGCCCATTTCCATAAGCTTTCCCGCAAGGCGGCCGAGCGGGATCTCTACTTCACCATGCACACGTGGGAGGAGAGCCTTCAGCTTCAGGCCTGCTGCGTGGGTGATGTTTTCAAGCTGAATCGGGGCATTTCTCTCCCCGGCACCGACGCCCTCTGCCACGTAGTCTACAATCCTCAGAACTACAAGGATCACTTCTCGGTGGCGGAGTTTGAGGGAGTCCGTTTCATGAACGAGGTCATGGCCCTTAACGGTTTGAGTGATTACAACCCCAACGAGCTGAAAAAGCAGGGGAACTTTCCGGCAGCCTACGGAGTCAGCCATATTATCAACCACGCCCTCAAGATGACGCGTCAGCTGGCCCGGACCCACGAATTTGCGCCCGTTGTGACGGATCGGGTGCGTGTGATCCTGCGCAAGGGCCGCTTCGATGATCCCAACCATCCCGACGTACTGGACGTTACGGTTCTCTCGGACGGCAGGACGGTGGCTTGCAGGGAAGTGAAGGAGACCTTCACGGTAAAGTACGACGATGTCAAGGCGGTGGAGCTGTCTCTACCCACACAGGCGATCGACGCGGTGCGGGTGTCGTCGGCACACGGACTCACCTCCTACCGCGTTGAGGTATGGGAGGATGACTGGTGGAAGACCGTTTCCGAGCTGGACACCTATTCCCGGAGTGAGGTCAACAACCCCATTGCCTATCCCGATGGCGTGTATGACGTGACCCTTACCGACTGGAAGGAATGGGATTTTCTCCCTGAAAATTTCGCGGGCGTGATCACCTATCGCTCCGCCGTGACCCTTCCCACCGCACCGTCGGAGGACACTCTTCTGAAGATCGCCCCGTTCTGCGGCTCGGTGAGCGTGACTGTTAACGGTATCCCCGTAGGGGTCAAGATGTTCGCCCCCTTTACCTTCCCCGTCGGCCATGCGCTCCGTGATGGGACGAATGATATTGAGCTTCGCGTATCCAATACCATCAGCAGTAACCATTGGGGCACGCGCGGAGGGGTGACAGGTGTTAAGCTTCTCATGAAATGATCCTGCCATTCTCGTTGAAGAATACTTTCCCGATTGTTGAAGACAGGAGTAAAAAATGGTGCGCAACTCAATTCCGAGTTGCGCGCCTGCTTTTTTGTAAAGAAAAAGCCAACATATGCCGAAGTGTTCGACATATGTTGGCAACGATGACCAGTACGGGAGATCGAAATCCCGCGCGGGGCGCGGGAGCAAGCTGCGCAAAGAAAGCAGAAAAGAGATAATCACTTGCAGCACGCAGGGTTCTCATACCGAACCGGATAATCAGATAACCCCGATAACCATGAAAGACTATCGGGGGTTTCTGGTGACCCGGACGGGAGATCGAAATCCTCGCTTCGCTCGGGGCAAGCTGCGCCAAGAAAGTGGAAGCGAGAGCCTTGCCGGCAACTTGCAGGCTTCTCATACCGAAACGGATAATCAAAAAATCCCGATAGCCATGAATGACTATCGGGATTTTTTGGTGACCCGGACGGGAGATCGAAATCCTCGCTCCGCTCGGTGCAAGCTGCGCCAAGAGAATAGAAATGAGAGCCTTGCTTGCAGCTTGCAGGGTTCTCATACCGAAACGAGCCTTCAAAATCAAAAAAGCACTGCATTAGCAGTGCTTTCCTGATTTTGGTGACCCGGAC
>JAGAIH010000374.1 GCA_017626655.1 Clostridia bacterium
ACGCCCGCCGTGGCCATCCAGCTCCCCGACGGACATATCGTCACAGGCAAGACCTCCGAGCTTCTGGGCGCCTCCTCGGCGGCTCTGCTCAACGCTCTGAAGTACCTCGCCCGCATTCCCGACAAGATCGACCTCATTTCCCCCGAGGTCATCGCCCCTATCCAGCACCTCAAGGTGGAGCATCTGGGCTCCAAAAACCCCCGTATGCACACCGACGAGCTGCTCATCGCCCTCTCCATCTGCGCCGTCACCGACGAGTACGCCTCCCTGGCCATGGAGGAGCTGAACAACCTCCGCGGCAGTCAGATCCACTCCACCGTCATCCTGGCCCACGCCGACGACAAGCTCTTCGGCAAGCTGGGGACCTACGTCACCTGCGAGCCTGTGTTCGAGGAGAAGAAGCTGTTCCACGGATAACCGAAACCAAAAGGACGAGCCACCCGATCAGGGGCGACTCGTCCTTTATTTGCGGTCATTCCTCCCACGGCGAGAACAGGGTACACCCCTGCTTGCGGAACAGGGTGATCATTTCCCGCAGGGTCTCGGGCTTCAGCTCCAGCCTCTTTCCCAGACAGGCGGGGCAGAGAAGGCGGGTGGTCTTCTTGTCCACCAGCTTGTAGTTGAGGGCGGCCTCATCTCCCGTCATGGGGGCGTCGCACGCGGCGCAGTATTCGTCGGCGGGGCGGGCCGCCATGGCGGGCTTTTGGTAAAATTCCATGGATCAGTATCTCTTGCGGTCACGGACGAACTTGGCGCGGAAGATCTTGCAGGAGTGACCGGGGACGTAGACGAAGAGATCGTCCCGCTTGGCGGGGATGGACTCCCCCGTGATGACGTCGGTCAGAGCCAGCTTGACTCCCGCGTTCACGGGCACGCCCAGCTCGGCGAAGGTGATCTCGGCGTAGCGGGGATCCTGATGGAGGTTGAAGACACCAATGGCGAACTCTCCGTCGGCCAGGTGGCGGATAAAGACGGTGTAGCCGTTGTCCTCGCGCACCTTGTAGGGAGGACGGCACTCGGGATCCTGGTTGAGGCGGATCAACTCCTTGTGCTGGAGCAGGGTACGGTACTCCTCTCCCACCTTGCGGAGATCCGCGCCCATCATGAGGGGAGCGGCGCAGAAGCACCAGTAGGCGAACTGCATCTCGTACTCGCCGTAGGTGTTGCAGTTGGCATCGCCCACGTTGCCCTGACCGCCCATGCCCACGGTGAGCATATCCATGTCGTTGAAGCAGCCCGCGGCGTTGGCGTTGAAGTTGCCCATCTGGCTCTTCATGATGCCCGCGGTGGAGGGGAAGTTGTCCCAGATATCCCCGGTGGAGCGGTACATATGGGCGCCGACGCTCCGCATCCAGCTCCAGGGCTCCTGTACGCCCCAGTTGCAGGCCGAGAACAGGATATCCCGCCCCGAGGCGCGGAGAGCCTGGGCCATGGTCAGGTAGCGGTGCTGGCAGTTGGCGAAGGAGGGGAAGTAGCAGAAATCGTACTTGAGGAAATCCACCCCCCAGGAGGCGAAGGTGCGGGCGTCCTGGAACTCGTGGTCAAAGGAGGCGGGGTAGCCGGCGCAGGTGCGGATACCGGCGCAGGAGTACATACCGAACTTCAAGCCCTTGGAGTGGATGTAGTCGCCCACGTACTTCATGCCGTGGGGGAACTTCTCGGGATCGGCCACGAGATTGCCGTTCTCGTCCCGCTCGCGGAGAGACCAGCAGTCGTCGATGACCACGTACTTGTAGCCCGCGTCGCGGTAGCCTTTTTCGGCCATGACGTCGGCCATCTCCAAGACCATCTGCTCGCTGATGTTGGGGCCGAAGGTGTTCCAGGTGTTGAAGCCCATAGGGGGCGTTTTTGCGAGGATTGCCATAATGTAAGTCTCCTTTTCGGATAAATGTTTTTATTTCAAATTTGGGTTTGTCGGTCTGACGGAAGAGAGTGAAATTGGGAAGGGGGACCCTCATCCACCGCTACGCGGTCCCCCTTCCCCCGAGGGGAAGGTATTCGGCTCGTGCTTATCGTTATCCCTGAAAAGCTATTGGTATCAGTAT
>JAGAIH010000375.1 GCA_017626655.1 Clostridia bacterium
GCGGTCTCATTTTCGCTATGTGTACGGCAACGCGAAAATTACGCGATCGGCTGTTCTTGGCAGATTTTGAAAGCGAGACCATCGCCGCGAATTTCCGAAAAGCCATGCAGAAAAACGCCATTGATATCAATTAAGCAATCCAATAAAAACATACTATAGAAAGCGAAACACCATGAGCAAGAACACCATTCTCCGCGCCATGACCCAAGATGGAAGCGCGCGGGTACACGTCATTCGTTCCACCGAGATGGTCAACCGTGCCATCGAATACCACAAGCCCTCCCCCACCGCTACGGCGGCTCTGGGCAGAGTCCTCACCGTCACCTCCATGATGGGGTGTATGCTGGGCGAGGAGACCGACACCATCACCGTGTCCTTCGAGGGCGACGGCCCCGCGGGGCGCATTCTAGCCGTCAGCGACTGGATCGGCAACGTCCGCGGCTACATTCAGAATCCTACCGCCGATCTCCCCCTGAAGTCCAACGGCAAGCTGAACGTGGGCGGTCTGGTGGGGAGCGGCACCGTCAACGTCATTAAGGATCTGGGCGGTGAGATCCCCGAGAGCGGGTCTGTGGCTCTGACCAGCGGTGAGATCGCCGAGGACATCACCACCTACTACGCCGAGAGCGAGCAGGTGCCCACCCTCTGCGCCCTGGGGGTTCTGGTGGACACCGACCACTCCTGCCGCGCCGCGGGCGGTATTCTGGTTCAGCTCCTTCCCTTCGCGGACGAGCAGACCGTGGATCTTCTGGAGCGCAACGCCGCCGATCTGGCACATCTCTCCTCCATGATCGACAAGGGCATGGACAACAAGGCCATCATGGACGTGGCTCTGCGGGATATTCCCTACGATATCTTCGACGAGCTGACCGTGGACTACAAGTGCAACTGCTCCAAGGCCAAGATGGATGCCGTCATGGCGTCCCTGGGCAGAAAGCAGGTCATGGATCTGCTGGCCGAGCAGGTAGCCGAGGGCAAGCCCGAGGAGCTGGAGATCGTCTGTCGGTTCTGCAACACCCGCTACAGATACTCCAAGGAGGAGCTGGCGGGGATGGACTTCGCCAAAGAGTGAGTTTTTTACCTGTCGGGATACGGTCTCGTATCCCGATCGGTGTTTGTCGGCCGTTGTCCCACAGCGGCTCCCCCTCGATCCGATCATCCCAACAAGTCAAGGAGGATACCATGTCCCTCACACCCGCATTCTATCTCAACTTCAATGCCGAATCCTGCGCCCCTTACCACAATGACGACGTGGCGAACGACTGCCCCGAGTTGATCGCGGGCGACGGCAAGGTCGGCGACACGGTCTGGAAGCTGAACGGCCATAACGCCACGATCACCGAGTCCCGCGAGACCTTCGACGGCACCGGTGTCACCCGCCTGACCACCGCCATCCGCAACGATGGCGATACCCCCCTTCTGGTGGATTGTCTCTCCTCCGCCTTTGTCACGGGCATCGGCGCCGAGGGCCGCCGCTGGTACGAGGACCGCTTCGTGATCCACTACTGCCACTCGCTCTGGCAGGGTGAGGGCCAATGGCGCCGCGCCACCGCCGAGGAGCTGGGCCTCTATCCCACCTACAACCACGGCCACCAGACCGCCTTCCGCCTCTACTCTCAGGGAAGCTGGAC